>SVLE01000025.1 GCA_015068065.1 Oscillospiraceae bacterium
ACTTCGCGGCTTGATTTTTCGGGTTGGAAAAGGATGAAAAACCTTGCCTGATAACCGAAAACCCTTGAAATACGGGGCTTTTCCGGTTTGTCGTAATTATACCGTAAGGGCACACCTTCGCAACCATGGCGCTCAAGAACGGCGTCGATGTGAAAACGGTATCCAGCATGCTGGGCCACTACGATGCGGGTTTTACCCTGAGTGTCTACGCCCACGCTACCGACAGGATGCAGGCGGAGGCGGCTGAAAAGATGGGGAACTTCATGGTACAGTCCATGTAAACCGACCACAGAAACATAGAAAGCACCGGAAAACTTCCGGTGCTTTCTGTGTTTCGTTCCCGTGTGGGTCAAAGGTGGGTCTTGCCGTAAAATGAGCGGCGCGCAGGGGCAAAATCATCCGATTTTATTTCCGTTTCTCTGCGGATGATTTTCAAGGGCAGGGTTTGCGTTCAAAAGAAAAAACTCCCCGAAAACAAGTGTTTCCGAGGAGTTTGGAGCTGGTAGCCGGATTCGAACCGGCGACCTACGCATTACGAGTGCGTCGCTCTACCGACTGAGCCATACCAGCACATGAAAGAATCTGCCTGCGCAGCAGGAGAATGATACCACAAAATATGTCCCGCGTCAATTGCGAATCTTAAAAAAGAATATTACAAATAGTATTCAAAGAAAAAGAGCAGAAAAATGGGTTGGACTATATCGGGTGTGAAGCTTGGAAAAACAGGAGAAAAGGCGGAGACAGAAAGCTGAACAAGAGAAAAAACAGATGAAAATAAGGTTACATAACTTTTAGAGAGAATGGAAACTACCAAAAGTTATACACAATTTCCACAGAGTTTTCCACAGGTCACAAAGCATTGGGGGAAAAGGGGAAAACGGCAAAAACCCTTTTTTTGGAAACGGCTGTAATTGAGTTCTGGCTTCATAAAACAGGCAGGAGGAGAAGACATAATCATGGAAGGAAAAGAACAAGGAAGAAAAAAGAAGAACGGCACGTTTTACGTGCCGTTCTTTGCTTGCTTGGTCAGATAATGCGCCGTGCGGTAGTGTAAGTACGCAGGCGGTAGGGGTCGGACAGACTGGTAATGGTTACACCCAGTTTTTTGTTGGAAGCGTGCAGGAACTGGCCGCCTCCAATATAAATTCCTACATGGGTGGCCTTGTTAATGTCGGAGTTGGTGCTGTTAAAAAACACCAGATCACCCGGCTGCAGGTTTTCCTTGCTGACGGTGACACCGTTTTTCAGCTGTGCGGTAGCGGTGCGGTTGATATTGTAGCCAAAGTGCTTATAGACATACTTGGTCAGACCGGAACAGTCAAAGCTCTTCGGGCCGTTGCCGCCGTACACATAGGCACAGCCCAGGAAGGTGCGGGCAAAAGCTACGATCTCTGCCTGCAAAGCGGACATGGAGCCATCCAGCAGAATAATGTACTCAGCGCTGACATAGCCCTTTTCAATGCGGTACCAGCCATCCAGCGATTCCAGAATTTCTACCTGAGCGCCGGAGGACAGGGAGGACAGCTTTTCATAAGAGGAGCCGGGGCCACTGCGCACATTCAGCGTAGAGGCGCAGACCATTCCGTAGGTTTTGGAGTCCTGTGGAGGTGCCTCAGGCTGGGGCTGTGCTTCGGGCTGCGCTTCTGGTTGCTGCTCGACAGTCGGGGCGGGCTGGGGTTCCGGTTCCGGCTGGGAAACGGCGGAGGCACCTATGGACTGTTCCGGTTGGGATACACTCACATACTGACTGGAGACATAGCCGGTCTTGCCGTTTGCCTCGATGCGGTACCAGCCATCCAGCGTTTCAAAAATCTCCACCTGGGTCCCGGAGGGAAGCGCGGCGACTTTGCTGTGGGAGGAACCGGGCCCGCTGCGTACATTCAGTGAAGATGCAGATACTGTGCCTGTGAGAGTGGGGTCCTGTGCGGCGGGAGGAGTAGGAGTGGTGGCAACGGGAGGCTGGCTTTTGGCCAGAGAAATGTACTGGCTGGAGACATAACCTGTTTTACCATCGGCCTCCACTCGATACCAGCCATCCAGTGATTCCAGAATTTCCACTTTTATTCCGGAGGAGAGGGAGGCGACCTTGGTCCCGGAGGTGGAGGGGGTGCCCCGCAGATTCAGAGAGGAGGCAGACACTGTACCGGAAAGGGAAAGATACTGGCTGGAAACATAGCCGGTCTTGCCGTTTGTCTCGATGCGGTACCAACCGTCCAGCGCCTCTAAAACATCCACCTGAGTACCGGAGGAAAGGGTGGTAATGGTTTGGGAAGAGGTGTTGGTATCGCTGCGCAGGCGAAGGCCACCCTGGGCCGTGACGGTGGCCGGAGCAGCCAGAGCACATCCGATCAGGGAACTTGCCGCTACAAGGCAGGCACTGAATCGGATGGAGAGATATTTCAGGCCCGCGGCGGTTTTTTCTCTGTTGTACATAGGGGTCTCCTTACTTTGTGCTCAGAGCCCGGTCAAGCCACACGCAGGCCACATCCATGGCGGAGTAAAGGCTGTCTTTCTCGGTCTTTTTCACCACGCGGTCTCGACTCTTCAGGTCGGGGTCGGTAAGCTGAAGCTGAACGGACACCTTGGTGGCCACATCCAGATCATCCACCTTCATGGTGGACAGCACCTGAAGCATGATGATATATTTCTCGGCCATGGTGCCGTAGTAGATGAGGTTATCCTTGCGGCGCAGGGGTCGACCCTTGTAGCTCAGAGGGAGCTTTTCGGAAGCCATATTTGCATCCTCCTTTTCATAAAATTCCATTCAAATCTTAACATGATTTTCCCAAACTGTCAAATCCGTATGCACAGGGAAATTATGGATGGTGAAAAAAGACCAGACGGAGCACGCAGCTTCGTCCGGTCGAAAATACAATATAATAATAAAATAATTAAAAAAGGATTGACAACATAGGGGATTTTGTGTTAAAGTAAAATGCTTTTATATCCCCATGAAAAAAACAGCATGGCCTCGCCATGCTGCAAGCGTAGTATAACACCCCGGGGGATAAATGGCAAGGGCAAACGGAGAAAACGTGACAACAAGGCCGGGCGTGCGGAGTACAGGAAAATCACTGCCTTTGGCCAAAACGACGAAGAAAACCGCCGTTTGCTCCGGAAATTCCCCGGAAAAGCGTGAATCCTACCCTTTCAGACTGAAGAAAGCGAGTTGATTTTTAGAATGGTCAAGGACGTGTACTACGGCAAGACGATGCGTAAGAGCTTCGCCCGCTACGAGGAGATCCTGGACATGCCCAACCTGTTGGAGGTGCAGAAGGAGTCTTACCAGTGGTTCCTGGACAAGGGACTGCGGGACGTCTTTAAGGACGTGGACTGCATCACCGACTATGCGGGCAATCTGGAGCTGTCCTTCATCGACTACTCCATGGACGAGGCGCCCAAGTACGATGTGGAGGAGTGCAAGGCTCGCGATGCCACGTATGCCGCTCCCATCAAGGTGCGGGTGCGTCTGCGCAACAAGGAGACCGAGGAGATCAAGGAACAGGAGATCTTCATGGGTGACTTCCCCATCATGACCCAGTCCGGTACCTTTGTCATCAATGGTGCCGAGCGTGTTATCGTCTCGCAGATTGTGCGTTCTCCCGGTATGTACTATACCCGTACCGCCGACAAGGCTGATAACCTGACCTACACCACCACCGTCATTCCCTATCGTGGTGCCTGGCTGGAGTATGAGACCGACCTGAACGATACCTTCAGCGTGCGTATTGACAAGAACCGCAAGCTGCCCGTCACCTGCCTGATCCGCGCCGTGGGTCCCAAGACCGACGCCGAGATTCTGGAGATGTTCGGTGAGGACGAGCGCATTGTGGCCACCTTGGAAAAGGATGCCTGCAAGACCTATGAGGACGCTCTGATGGAGATCTACCGCAAGCTGCGGCCCGGTGAGCCTCCCACGGTGGACTCCTCCGAGACTCTGCTGCGCAGCCTGTTCTTCGATCCCCGCCGCTATGACCTGTCCGCGGTAGGCCGCTATAAGTTCAACAAGAAGATGGCTCTGTGGGCTCGTCTGTCCGGCCAGACTCTGGCCGTTCCCGTAGCCGACCCCATGACCGGGGAGATCATCGCCGAGGCGGGCGAGGTGCTGACCCGTGAGCGGGCCAAGGAGCTGGATGGCCGCGGCGTGAACGAGGCATTTATCCTCGTGGACGGCAAGAATGTGAAGGTGTTCGCCAACAACATGGTGGACATGAAGAACTTCGTGGACTTCGATCCCGCCGAGTGCGGGGTGGACGAGCTGGTCTCCTTCCCTGTCCTGTGCGAGCTGCTGGGCCAGTACTCCGGTGAGGAGCTGAAGGAAGCGATTGCCGAGAACATCGACAACCTGATTCCCAAGCACATCACTGTTGAGGATATGATGGCCTCCATCAACTACCTCAACTGTCTGGCTCACAATGTGGGCACTCCCGACGATATCGACCATCTGGGCAACCGCCGCCTGCGCTGCGTGGGCGAGCTGATCCAGAACCAGTTCCGTATCGGCTTCAGCCGTATGGAGCGCGTGATCCGCGAGCGCATGACCATTCAGGATCTGGACGTGGTTACCCCCCAGTCCCTGATCAACATTCGCCCCGTCACTGCTGCCATCAAGGAGTTCTTCGGTTCCAGCCCCCTGTCTCAGTTCATGGACCAGACCAACCCTCTGGCCGAACTGACCCACAAGCGCCGTCTGTCTGCTCTGGGCCCCGGCGGTCTGAGCCGTGACCGCGCCTCCTTCGACGTGCGAGACGTGCACTACAGCCACTACGGCCGTCTGTGCCCCATCGAGACGCCCGAAGGTCCCAACATCGGTCTGATCTCCTACTTGGCTTCCTATGCCCGTATCAACCGCTACGGTTTCATTGAGACTCCCTACCGCAAGGTGGACAAGGAGAGCGGCCGTGTGACCGACGAGATCGAGTACATGACCGCCGATACCGAGGACGAGTTCATCATTGCGCAGGCCACCGAGCCCGTGGATGAGAGCGGCTGCTTCACCAATCAGCGTGTGACCTGCCGTCACCGCAACGAGATCGTTTCCGTTGACCCCAAGCGCGTGGACTACGTGGACGTGTCTCCCAAGATGATGGTTTCCGTGGCTACCGCCATGATCCCCTTCCTGCAGAACGACGACGCCAACCGTGCTCTGATGGGTGCCAACATGCAGCGTCAGGCTGTGCCTCTGCTGCGTCCTGAGGCCCCCATCGTTGCCACCGGTCAGGAGCATAAGAACTGCCTGGATTCCGAGGTGGCCATT
The DNA here is from genome assembly GCA_015068065.1 of Oscillospiraceae bacterium. Classification (GTDB taxonomy): domain Bacteria; phylum Bacillota; class Clostridia; order Oscillospirales; family Oscillospiraceae; genus Lawsonibacter. Next base: position 5,258 of record SVLE01000025.1, read on the forward strand.
CTGGCCGAAGGCCCCGGCGTGGTGACCAAGGTCTCCGCCCGTTATATCACTGTCCAGTACGACAACGGTGAGGTCAAGGATTATCGCCTGACCAAGTACCTGCGTTCCAACCACACCACCTGCATCAACCAGCGTCCCATCGTGGACGTGGGTCAGCGTGTGGACTATCAGGATGTGCTGGCCGACGGCCCCTCCACCGACCACGGTGAGGTGGCTCTGGGCCGCAACATCCTCATGGGCTTCATGACCTGGGAAGGCTACAACTACGAGGACGCCATCCTGCTCAACGAGCGCATGGTGAAGGACGACGTGTTTACCTCCATCCACATCGAGGAGTACGAGACTGAGTCCCGTGACACCAAGCTGGGCCCCGAGGAGATCACCCGTGATATCCCCAACGTGGGCGAGGATGCCCTGAAGGATCTGGACGAGCGCGGTATCATCCGCATCGGCGCAGAAGTCCGTGCCGGCGATATTCTGGTGGGTAAGGTCACCCCCAAGGGCGAGACCGACCTGACCGCCGAGGAGCGCCTGCTGCGCGCCATCTTCGGTGAGAAGGCCCGCGAGGTCCGTGACACCTCTCTGAAGGTGCCTCACGGCGAGTCCGGTATTATTGTTGACGTTAAGGTCTATACCCGCGAGAACGGCGACGAGCTGTCTCCCGGTGTGAATCAGGTGGTCCGCGTCTACATCGCCCAGAAGCGCAAGATCAGCGTGGGCGACAAGATGGCCGGCCGCCACGGTAACAAGGGCGTTGTCTCCCGCATCATGCCTCAGGAGGATATGCCCTTCCTGCCCGACGGTACGCCTCTGGATATCGTGCTGAATCCCCTGGGCGTTCCCTCCCGTATGAACATCGGTCAGGTGCTGGAGGTCCATCTGGGCTATGCCGCCAAGACCCTGGGCTGGAAGGTGGCTACCCCCATCTTCTCCGGCGCCAACGAGGCGGATATTCAGGAGTGCCTGAAGATGGCCGGCCTGGCCCGCGAGGTGGGCCGTGACGAGCCTCTGATCGGCAAGCAGCTGTATCTGGCCGACGAGTCCGAGACCGGTATGCGTGCCCTGACCGCCGAGGAGATGGCCGATGCCGAGCAGACCCGCATCTGGCAGAAGGAAGGCAAGCTGCGTCTGGTGGACGGCAAGAACTGGCTGTATGATGGCCGCACCGGCGAGCGTTTCGACAACCCCGTCACCGTGGGCTATGTCTACTTCCTCAAGCTGCATCATCTGGTTGACGATAAGATCCACGCCCGTTCCACCGGTCCTTACTCCATGGTTACCCAGCAGCCTCTGGGCGGCAAGGCCCAGTTCGGCGGCCAGCGATTTGGCGAAATGGAAGTCTGGGCCCTGGAGGCTTACGGCGCTGCCTACACCCTGCAGGAGATTCTGACCGTCAAGTCCGACGACGTGACCGGCCGTGTCAAGACCTACGAAGCCATTGTCAAGGGCCACAATGTGCCCCGTCCCGGTGTGCCTGAGTCCTTCAAGGTTCTGATTAAGGAACTGCAGGCCCTGTGTCTGGACATCAAGGTGCTGGACGAGGCTGGCGCTGAGATCGAGATCAAGGACGAGGAAGAGGATGTCTACATCCCCGGCCGCCGCGATGATGATGACTTCTTCTTCACCGATTCCGAGGCTGATTTTGTAGATGCCGGCTTTACCCTGAAGGGTGAAAGCGACGATGATGACCTGACCGTCGAGGATCCCACCGATGACGACATCATGGGTGACATGTCCTTCGATGACGAACTGTAAGAAAGGGAGGAGATCGAACAATGAGTTATACTGAGTTTTCTGCCATTCAGATTGGCATCGCCTCCCCCGAAAAGATCATGGAGTGGTCCTTTGGTGAGGTTACCAAGCCTGAGACCATCAACTATCGCACACTGAAACCCGAAAAGGATGGTCTGTACTGCGAGAAGATCTTTGGCCCTACCAAGGACTGGGAGTGCCACTGTGGCAAGTACAAGAAGATCCGCTACAAGGGCAAGGTTTGTGACCGCTGCGGCGTGGAAGTTACCCGCGCCAAGGTGCGCCGTGAGCGCATGGGTCACATTCAGCTGGCTGCCCCCGTGTCCCACATCTGGTATTTCAAGGGTATTCCTTCCCGCATGGGTCTGCTGCTGGATATCAGCCCTCGTATTCTGGAGAAGGTACTCTACTTTGCCGCCTATATCGTCACCGATCCCGGTTTCTCTCCTCTGTCCAAGAACCAGATCCTGTCCGAGAAGGAATATCAGGATATGCGAGAGAAGTACGAGGACGATTTCGACGCCGGCATGGGCGCCGAGGCCGTGAAGAAGCTGCTGGCCGACATTGATCTGGATGAGCTGTCAGCTCAGCTCCACGCCGAGCTGAAGGAGGCCTCCGGCCAGAAGAAGGCCCGGATCGTCAAGCGTCTGGAAGTCGTGGATGCGTTCCGCCAGTCCGGCAACAAGCCCGAGTGGATGGTCATCGACGTGCTGCCTGTCATCCCCCCCGAAATTCGTCCCATGGTCCAGCTGGACGGCGGCCGCTTCGCCACCTCCGACCTGAACGACCTGTACCGCCGCGTCATCAACCGCAACAACCGTCTGAAGCGGCTGATGCAGCTCAATGCCCCTGATATCATCGTGCGCAACGAAAAGCGCATGCTGCAGGAGGCGGTTGACGCCCTGATCGACAACGGCCGCCGCGGCCGCGCTGTGGTGGGTGCAAACAATCGTGCGCTGAAGTCCCTGTCCGACTTCCTGAAGGGCAAGCAGGGCCGCTTCCGTCAGAACCTGCTGGGTAAGCGTGTGGACTACTCCGGCCGTTCCGTTATCGTGGTTGGCCCCAACCTGAAGATTTATCAGTGCGGTCTGCCTAAGGAGATGGCCATCGAGCTGTTCCGTCCCTTCGTGATGAAGAAGCTGGTTGAGGACGGCCTTGCCAACAACATTAAGTCTGCCAAGAAAATGGTGGATAAGGGCAACCCCGCCGTGTGGGATGCTCTGGAGTTTGTGATCAAGGAACACCCCGTCATGCTCAACCGCGCTCCCACCCTGCACCGTCTGGGTATCCAGGCCTTTGAGCCCGTGCTGGTGGAAGGCCGCGCCATCAAGCTGCACCCCCTGGTGTGTACCGCCTTTAACGCCGACTTCGACGGCGACCAGATGGCCGTCCACGTGCCCCTGTCCGCCGAGGCGCAGACCGAGGCCCGCGTGCTGATGCTGTCTGCCAACAACCTGCTGCGTCCTCAGGACGGCGGCCCCGTTACCATCCCCTCTCAGGATATGATCCTGGGTGCCTACTACCTGACCTTCGAGCGTGAGGAGGAGGGCTCCGGCCATATCTTCGCCGACAAGGACGAGGCCATGATGGCTTACGATGCTGGCGTGGTCACCCTGCACGCTCCTATTCAGGTGCGTATGTTCCGCGAGGTGGACGGCGAGCTGAAGCATAAGCTGGTCAAGACCACCGTTGGCCGTCTGATCTACAACGAGGCGATTCCTCAGGATCTGGGCTTCGTGGACCGCAACGATCCCGAGACCATGTTCGATCCCGAGGTCAACTTCGTGGTTGGTAAGAAGCAGCTGGGCAAGATCATTGACAAGTGCATCACCAAGCACGGCTTTACCGAGTCTGCCAAGGTGCTGGATGACATCAAGGATCTTGGCTACCACTACTCTACCCGCGGTTCTCTGACCGTGGCCATCGCCGACATGACCGTGCCTCAGAAGAAGTACGAGCTGATCGCCGAGACCGAGAAGGAGATCATCAAGATTGACCGTCAGTATCAGCGCGGTCTAATCACCAACGAAGAGCGCTACAGCCTGGCTGTCAAGACCTGGGAGCAGACCACCAAGGACGTGACCGATGCCCTGCAGGCCTCCATGGATAAGTTTAACCCCATCTGGATGATGGCCGACTCCGGTGCCCGTGGTTCTATGGCTCAGATCCGTCAGCTGGCAGGTATGCGCGGCCTGATGGCCGATACCGCCGGCCGTACCATCGAGATCCCCATCAAGGCCAACTTCCGTGAGGGTCTGTCCGTGCTGGAGTACTTTGTCTCCTCCAGAGGCGCCCGAAAGGGTATGGCCGATACCGCTCTGCGTACCGCTGACTCCGGTTACCTGACCCGCCGTCTGGTTGACGTGTCTCAGGAAGTCATCATCCGCGAGGAAGACTGCTGCACTTCCGACGGCATTGAAGTGGCCGAAATCAGCGAGAACGGCCAGGTCATCGAGACCTTCGACGAGCGCGTCCACGGCCGCTATCCCACTGAGGATATCGTTGATCCCACCACCGGTGAGGTGCTGTTCACCAAGAACACCATGCTGCGCAAGGACGATGCCAAGACCCTGCAGGCTCATGGCATCAACAGCGTGAAGATCCGCTCCGTGCTGACCTGCCGCGCCCGTACCGGCGTGTGTGAGAAGTGCTATGGTATCAACCTGGCCATCGGCGAGCCTGTTGGCGCCGGCGAGGCTGTTGGTATCATCGCCGCTCAGTCTATCGGTGAGCCCGGTACTCAGCTGACCATGCGTACCTTCCACACCGGCGGCGTTGCCGGCGGCGATATTACTCAGGGTCTGCCCCGAGTGGAAGAACTGTTCGAGGCCCGCAAGCCCAAGAAGATGGCTCAGCTGGCCGAGATCTCCGGCAAGGTCACCATTGAGGAGACCAAGCGTGCCACCATGTGCAACCTGACCATCACTGCCGACGACGGCGAGGTGGTTACCTATGCGCTGCCTTACTCTGCCGGCATCAAGGTCAAGGACGGCGACTGGGCAGAGAAGGGCATTGAGCTGACCGAGGGCGCCCTGTCTCCCCACGACGTGCTGCGTATCCGCGGTGTGTCCGGCTGCCACAACTACCTGATCCGCGAGGTTCAGAAGGTGTACCGTCAGCAGGGTGTTGACACCAACGATAAGCATATCGAGGTCATCATCCGTCAGATGATGCGCAAGGTGCGCGTGGAAGAGTCCGGTGACTCCGACCTGCTGTCCGGTGCCACCATCGACATCGTGGAGTTCCTGGATGCCGAGGCCGCTGTTCAGGCCCGCATCGATGCCGGCGAGAAGAACGAGATGGGTGAGGAACTGACCCTGCCCACCTGCACCCGCCTGCTCATGGGTATCACCAAGGCCTCTCTGGCCACCGACTCCTTTATGTCCGCTGCCTCCTTCCAGGAGACCACCAAGGTGCTCACCGAAGCTGCCATCAAGGGCAAGGTGGACCACCTGCGCGGCCTGAAGGAGAACGTTATCATCGGTAAGCTCATTCCTGCCGGTTCCGGCCTTGCCCAGTACCGCAAGAACGACGTCATCGACGCTGACGGCAATCTGGTCAAGCCCGAGGCTGAGGAGGAAACTCCCGCTGAGACCGAGGAGGCCGTCGCCGCCGAGGTAATGGCCGAGGGCGAGGACACTCTGGCTTAATTTTTCCAAACCGATAAGAACCCGGCACTCTGTAAGGAGTGCCGGGTTTTTGCTGTCTTTACAGACAAGTTTTTTCCACGCACCTCATACAAATAGGGGAGAGGTGATCTGTATGGGGGAGAAGCGGCGCCAGGGCTTTCTGGAAAAGGCGGCACAGGTCTTTGACCTGCCTGCCGATGTGATCGCGGGTGTGCCGCGGCTGGAACTGGTTGGAGATTGCGAACTGCGTATGGAAAATCACAGGGGGATCCTGGCCTACGGAACGCAGGAGATCCATATCAGCGGCGGGGCATTTGGAGTAAAGGTGTGCGGAGAGGAACTGGAACTGCGGACCATGAACGGACTGGAACTATTGATCACAGGACACATTACGCACATTCAGATTTTATAGGAGGTGTGCCATGCAGGGATGGGTCAACTATGCCCGGGGATGGGTGTTTCTGACTGTGTGTGGTCCGTTTCCGGAACGCTTTATCAACCTGTGTGCTCAGCAGAAGGTGACCTTCTGGGGTGTGGAGTGGCTGGACGGGCAGACTCTGCGCCTGACGCTCCTGCGCAGGGACAGGAAGAAAGCGGAGGAACTGGCGGCCCGGGCGGGCTGTACCGTTGAATTGGGAGATTCGGCGGGTCTGCCCGCCTTTCTTGTTCGTTTTCGCAGACGCTATGCCTTTTTGATCGGGTTGACTGCGTCTGTGCTGTGCGTGTGTCTGCTGTCCAATTTCGTTCTGAGTATAGAGGTTACGGGGAACGAACAGGTACCTGATGCGGTGATCCTGTCTCAGGTGCGGCGGCTGGGCCTGCATACCGGCGTATATGGGCCGAAACTGGATACCAAGCAGATCGCGCTGGACACACAGCTGGCACTGGAAGAGTTATCTTGGGTGTCCGTTAACCTGTACGGGACCCGGGCCCAGGTGGTGGTGCGGGAACGGGTGGAGCCCCCCGAACTGCTGGAAAAGGAAGGGGTCAGCGACATTGTTTCGGAAGCGGGAGGGCTTATTCTTCGGGTGGATGCAGTGGAGGGTCAGGCAAAGGTAAAGGTGGGGGATATGGTAATGCCGGGAGATATACTTATTTCCGGCACTGTGACCATGGAAGGCCCCCAGTACTCCGATGTGCCGCCCCGCTATCTCCACGTGCGCGCGGCAGGGTCGGTGTGGGCCCGTACCTGGCGCACGCTCAGCGCGGTCATTCCCGTGGAAACCACGGTCAAGGAGTACACCGGGGCAGACAAAAACCGGTGGTCAGTCACCATCTTCGGCCGGCGTATCAATTTTTACGGAAACAGTAGCATTTTATGGGAGGATTATGATAAAATAAGTAAAACCCATTGTGCCGTTTTGCCCGGCGGACAGAGACTGCCCTTTTCCTTTACCCGGGAGACCCTGAAACGATGGACGCCTGTCCGGGTACAGGTAAACCCCACGGCAGCGCAGGAATTGCTGGAAGCACAGCTGAAGCGCAGACTGGAACAGCTTGTGGGAGAGGATGGGCGGGTGGTCACGGTGGACTGGTCTGCCCGTATTTCGGGCGGTATGCTCACTGTCACCGGCGTGGCCGAATGTGAAGAACAGATCGGGCGGGCACAGAAGACCGGCACAGAATAGGAGAACAAGTACCAATGATCGAACAGAGTATCAGCATGGAACGGCTGGAGGAGGCCATCAACATCTTCGGCTCCTTTGATGAGAATATCCGCATCATCGAGCAGGAACTGGCCGTTTGCGTGGTCAACCGGGACTCCGTCCTGAAGGTTACCGGCGAGGGGGAGGGCGTGATGTACGCCGTCAAGGCCATTGAGGCCCTCATGTCCCTGTCTGCCCGGGGCGAAGTGATCAACGAGCAGAATGTGCGCTATATCATCCAGCTGGTGCAGGAGGGCCGGGAGAGCCAGATCAGCCAGCTGGCGGGAGACGTACTGTGCGTCACCGCAAAGGGCAAGCCTATCAAGGCTAAAACCCTGGGCCAGAAGAAGTACGTGGAGGCCATCAAAAACAATGTGGTCACTCTGGGCATCGGTCCCGCCGGTACGGGCAAGACCTACCTTGCCGTGGCCGCCGCCGTGGCCGCCTTCCGGGCCAAGGAGATCAACCGCATCATCCTCACCCGTCCGGCGGTGGAGGCAGGTGAGCGTCTGGGCTTTCTGCCCGGGGACCTGCAGTCCAAGGTGGACCCCTATCTGCGTCCCCTGTACGACGCTCTGTTTGACATGCTGGGTGCGGAGACCTATCAGAAGTATCTGGAGCGGGGCAACATCGAGGTGGCCCCCCTTGCCTATATGCGCGGACGTACGCTGGATGACTCCTTTATTATTCTGGACGAGGCCCAGAATACCAGCCGGGAGCAGATGAAGATGTTCCTGACCCGCCTGGGCTTTGGTTCAAAAATTGTCATTACCGGCGATATTACTCAAATCGACCTGCCAGCCGACAAAGTGTCCGGCCTGCGTGAGGCCATGCGGGTGCTCAAGGGCGTGGAGGATATTTCCATCTGCCGCCTGAACGAGTCGGACGTGGTGCGCCATGCCCTTGTCCAACGGATCATCAAGGCATATGAGATCGATGAGGAGAAAAAGGACAAGGGGAAGCGGTAATGAACCATCAAATCATTTTTGAAGCGGAAGTGGATGTGCCCGCCGGGCTGGAAGAACAGCTCACCAGCGTTATTACCGCCGCGCTGACTGCGGAACAGGTGGATGTTCCCTGTGAGGTAAATGTGCTTGTCACCGACGACGGGGCAATCCATGAGATCAATCTGGATATGCGGGACGTGGACAGACCCACCGATGTGCTGTCTTTCCCCATGTTCGAGCTTGCTCCGGGCGAAAAGCCGGGGGAGGAGGATGCCGATCCGGCCACCGGTCTTGTGCCCCTGGGGGATATGGTGCTCTCTTTGGAGCGGGCACAGGCTCAGGCAGAGGAATTCGGCCACAGTGTGGAGCGGGAGGTCAGCTACCTTGCCGTTCACTCCGTCCTCCATCTGCTGGGCTATGACCATATGGATGAGGGACCCATGAAAGCTCAAATGCGGGGCAGGGAAGAGGCTATTCTCACTATGCTTGGTATTACGAGAGATTGAATTCACGTCTCGCCTGCTCACGACGTACGGCTTCCCTGCGCTCGGGCTTGAAACAAAATTGATAGCAATTCTTCGGTTTCGTGCCCTTGCTCCGGTCCATCCGCACTGTTCGCGACGGCTCAAACGCTATACGCTCAAGAAAGTTGAGGATCAAATAATTATGTCGACCATCAATAAATCCGGAATCATCACCATCTGCGGACGGCCCAACGTGGGCAAGTCCACCCTGACCAATGCCTTCGTAGGGGAGAAGGTAGCCATCGTTACCAACAAGCCCCAGACCACCCGCAACCGCATTTGTGCCATTCTCAACCGGGGGGAGAGCCAGTTTGTTTTTGTGGATACCCCCGGTCTGCATAAGGCCCGCACCCGGCTGGGCGATTACATGGTCAATGTGGTCAAGGAGAGCGTATCCGATGTGGACGCAGTTCTGCTTTTGGTGGAGCCTATCGCCAACATCGGTGCTCCTGAGCAGGAACTCATTGACCGAATCAAAAAGCTGGGCTGTCCTGCGGTGCTGGTGATCAATAAGGTGGACACGCTGGAACACAAGGAGGCTCTGCTGGAGGTGATCTCTGTCTATCAGCAGGCCCACGACTTTAACGCCGTTGTTCCCATCAGCGCTAAAAACAAGGAGGGGGTGGAGGAACTGCTCTCCCTGCTGGAACACTATCTGGCGGAAGGCCCTCAGCTGTTCCCGGAGGATATGGTCACAGACCAGCCCGAACGGCAGGTTATGGCGGAAATTCTGCGAGAGAAACTGTTGCTGTGTCTGGACAAGGAGATCCCCCACGGCACTGCCGTGGAGATCACCAAGTTCTCTGAGCGGGATGATGAGGTCATTGAGTGTGACGCCACCATCTACTGTGAGAAGAACAGCCACAAGGGCATTATCATTGGTAAAGGCGGGGCCATGCTGAAAAAGGTGTCCTCCTCCGCCCGGCGTGACATGGAGAAATTTATGGGCACCAAGGTGTTTTTGCAGACTTGGGTCAAGGTGAAAGAAAACTGGAGAGACAATCCGGCGGCAATCCAGAACTTTGGCTATAAGTGTGACAGCTAATCGGAAAACGAGTGCATAGACCCACGCACTTTACTTCCGACATTCACGGCAATTCACCTGCAAAATATCAATAAAAACAACCACGAGAGAGTCTTGGATTTTTGTCCGAGGCTCTCTTTTTTGTGCTCTGATGCAACCCAATAAAATTTTGTTTTTATTAGGTAGGCCAAGGGTTTTGGACGGTTTGGTTGTGAGAAAACTGAGGCTTTGACTGGATTGAACCATGCGGTTCGGTTGAAGTGATGCGACATGAAAATTGAAGTGGTGAGAATGGATGGATTTTGGTTCGATTATTCATGGCGCTGACACAACAGCTGGCACAATAAGGCAGAATAAGAATTGAAAAATCCGTCTCCCGAATCATTCGGGAGACGGATTTTTCAATTGTGCGGCTTAACCTGAGAGGGGAGCAGGCCTGTATGTTGGCGGAACACATTGCTGAAATAGGAGTTGTTGGTGAAACCGCACAGAAAGGCGGTCTCCTTTACGCTGTACTGTCCGCTCTCCAGAAGACTTCGTGCATAGTCACACCGGAGGGTGTTGAGATAGTGTACCAGAGTATAGCCGGTAATGCGTTTGAACTCCCGCAGAAAATGGAACGTACTCAGACCGGCACTGGCGGCGATCTCGTCCACGGTAAGTTTTCGGGACAGATTGGCCTTCATGAATCCGGTGGCCCGATGCACGTGTTCCAACGATGGATCCTGAGTCAGGCGGTCAACCGTTCTGGGTGTGCTGTGGTGGAGGCACAGATGGACAAGCAGATCCAGAACGGCACTTTTGATGCGCATAGTTCCGAACTTGCCGTCTCGGTCCGCATAAGAATCTGCGACCCGACGGAAGAGGTCGGTCACTTGCTGGTTATCCCGAATCAGGTGCGTAAACACCAGTTGGGTTGGATCGATGTCGTTGTATTGGCAAAAGGACTTGCCGATAATCAGGCAGAAGAATGCAAGTTCGCCTTCGGAAACCACATGATGGAGGGAATAGGAATTGACGACTACGATGTCCCCCTTGCGTACGGGGAAACGCATACCATCATACAGCATATACCCCTCTCCATCTAAAAAACAGAGCAGTTCAAGATTTTCGTGGATGCTGAATGCGTGCGTCAGCCGGGTCACATGGGGACGGAAGATAAAGGGGAACTCTGGGGTGGTGGAACGGTGGGTTTCGAACCTCACATTGGGCATGTTCAGCAAGATATTGTCATTCATAAGCAAAATCCTCGCTTGATATTTCTAAGTACACTATATACAATTTCCTTGCAAAGTGCAAGAAAAAAGAGCCTCGCTATCCCAAAGAAAGCAAAATAACGGCATACAATATCCGAGCCGAAGGAGGGGGCGCGGATGGACCGCCGGTCAACAAAACAGGAGGAGAAACACGATGAAGAACCTGAGAATCGAGGATATGTCCACAGAGCAAAAAATTGGTATGCTCATTTGCGCCAGAAGCTTCAGCACGGACGATGACCTGGAGTTCACAATTGAACTCATTCGCAACCACGCTCTGGGCTGTGTTCAGGTGCCCTTCATGAAGCCGGAGATCATGGAGCGGGTGAAAGAGGCCGCGGATTACCCCATTCTCATCGTTACCGATATGGAAATGGGCTTCCCCACCTCCGAACTGCCCCCCGTGCCTCTGATGACTCTGGCGGCCTGTGACAATCCGGAGTATTACCGCTCCTTTGCCCGCGCTGTGGTGGCCGATGCCAAGAAGGCCGGCTACAACGGCACCTGGAATCCCGATGTCGATCTTGGGGCCCACCAGCGCAGAATTTCCGATGACCCTGAGAAGGTGGCCGAGGGAGCTGCGTACATCTCTGAGGTGTATTCCAACAACAGCTTCCTGAACTGCGGTAAGCACTTCCCCGGCGGTGCCCACCGTTTCGATACCCATATGGCCAATGACGGCTCCCACCACACCAAGGAGGAGCTGCTCAATGAACGGATCGTACCCTACTTCCGTCTGATGGAGCAGGGGTTGCTGGACTCCATCATGGTGGGCCACAGCGTCTACACCCAGATCGATCCCGACAATCCTGCCACCCTGTCCAAAAAGGTCATTGACCTGATCCGTGACCGGGGCTTTGACGGCGTGGTGTGGACCGACTCTCTGGCTATGATGGCCATTCTGCAAAAGTACGGCGAGGAGAATGTTCTGGGCATGGCGGTGGCTGCCGGCTGCGACATCGTGCTGCCCAATTACCGCACCTCCGCCAGAAAGAACTACGAGATGCTGCTTCAGAATTACCGTGATGGCGCATTTACCGAGGAGCGCCTGAACGAGGCCGTGCGTCGCGTGCTTGCTGCTCAGGAGAAGGTGGGGACGGAGCCTCCCCATGCCGAGTCCTTTACCGAGAAGGATCGGGAGAACTACTACAACATCGCCAGCGACTGTATCACCGCCATCACCGACCCCGGTGTGGAGGCTGCTCTGCCCGCGGATAACAAGGATCGTCTGTTTATCATCATCACCAACGAACTGCCCGGCGGCCTTAAGGAACTGGGTCAGGAGACCGTGGTCAGAGACTGGTATCGTCCCCGCGAGATCGAGCAGAAGATTCACGAGGAGTTCCCCGAGGCCGAGACCGTCTTCCTGCCCGAATTCCCCACTGCCAAGGACAACGAGCGCGCCCTTGTGGCCGCTACCAAGCACAAGGAAGTGGTCTTCGTTACCTACTGCAATTCCCGTCCCTATCAGGGTTGGGGGGGCATGACCCGTCGTGCGGAGGCGGTGATCAACGCACTGATCTTCTCCGGTAAGGTGTCCGCGGTGCTCCACTTCGGCAACCCCGAAGCCATGCAGGAGATCGACCACGTGTCCCGCCGCGTGTTCGGCTACATGATGCCCGAGTCTCAGTTGCGTGCCATTGAGGTTCTGGCCGGCAAGCTGCCCGCCAAGGGTAAGATGCCTTATCATATCGAGTTCCGGTAATCCGTTCATACAGAAATAAGGCCTGCCGTCCATTGGACGGCAGGCCTTATTATATAAAGAAATATCACCCCGCACGGCGGAGGATATTTCTTCCTTTTGGGTCAGGGCAGGTTCTTGTGGAAGAACTCCTGCGCATTCTTATACATGATACCCTGAGCCAGATTTTCGGACATGCCCCGGGACAGCAGGTATTCATAGATACCGGCGGCCTTGACGGGGGTGTTCAGACAGTCGGGTAGGGTGGCCCCGTCATAGTCGGAGCCCAGCGCCAGATTCTTCTGGGCGCCCAGAGCAAAGAAATGCTCGATGTGGCGATACAGGGAATCCAGACTGTTCACAACCCCGTCGTCCTCCAGGAACTTGACAAAGTAGTTCAGACCGATCAGGCAGTCCCGGCGTACCATTTCCCGGATCATGTCATCGGTCAGGTTTCTCTTGTGACCGCAGATGGAGCGGGCATTGGAGTGGGTGGCAACAAAGGGCTTCTTGGCCACGGTCAGCAGATCGCCAAAGCCTGCGTCGTTCAGGTGGGACACGTCGATGAGGATACCGTGCTTCTCCAACTCGGGGATCACGGCCTTGCCAAAGTCGGTCAGTCCCTTTTCGGTGGTGTGACCGGAGCCGATTTCGTAGTCGCCGTTCCAAACCAGTGTCATACAGCAAACACCCTGATCGGCCAGAACCTTAATGCGGGCCAGGTCACCGTTGATGGGTGTGCCGTTTTCGATGGTTAGGAAGGCGGCGGTCTTGCCCGCTGCCCATGCGGCCTCCATATCCGCCGCACCGCGGCAGGGAGCGACGCGGTCGGCGTACAGCTTCATCTGCCGCTCGAAGTTGAGGCGGTTTTTCTCGAAGTAGTCCACCGCGGCCTGGCCCTGCTCCTCATCAGGAATGAACACGGCATAGAACTGGGCCCAGTTTACGCTGTCTGGCATTGCGGTCAGAGAGAGCACGCGTTCCGGATCGTCCAGCGTGTTGGGGTTGCCGGTGTTGGCATACTTCCAATCAGCAAGGGTGTCGCAATGCAGGTCAATCAGTGCGGGTGAGAACATAGTCGTTTCCTCCTTGAAACAGGTCAAAGCTGAGTGCACTCCAGAACTTCCTTGGTGCGCTCAAATTCAAAATACCGCAGCCCGCGGTCACGCAGCTCCATCTCGCCCATCTGGTTGTCGTAAGGGTCACAACGCCAATGCTCTTTTGGGGTGGTGAAGCCAGCCTGGAACTGGCTGTTGGCTACCATGCGGTAGGCATCCAGGTTGCCGAAATAAAAGCGGCGGCGTTCCTCGTTGTGCTCGCGGACGGCACCTGTACCGAAGGATACATCGGCATAGAGCCAGCCGTAGGGGGCGATGTAGAACCGGGCCCAATCGTGAGCACCGCAGAAGTCGGGACGGGTGTACAGACCGCTTTCCCAACGGGCGGGGATGCCGGCGCAGCGGCACATGGTGATGAACAGCAGGGCCAGCACGCCGCAGTCACCCTTCAGGTTGCGGGCACAGGACTCAGCAATGTTTTCCAGACAGAAGTAGGAACGCATAAAGGAATACTTGACGTTCAAGGTCAAAAAATCATAGATGGCCCGGGCCTTCTCCAGCGGAGAGTCGATGCCTACGGTCACCGAGCGGACAAGCTCGCGGATATAGGGGGTGAAAATAATGTGCGGGGACTGCTCGCCGGTATCAAAGTCGGGCTGAATTTCCGCCGCTACTATGGAGGAGGTGTCATGATAACGGGCGGTGTGGATGTAGGAATACTCCACTGTAAAGGTGCGGTTTTCCTCCAATGTTTCCTCCCAGCATACGGTACGCTGAGGGGCGTCCTCCGAAGCGATCAGGTTCGTAGGAGGATCCAACCGCTCGATGCGGATGTCGGACTGCTGGTCACAGGCGCAGGGAATGGGAAGGTGAGCACGGACAAAAATTCCTGGTTTGAACAGCTCATCCTTCAGTCGAACCGTGGCCCGGACTCGGATACGGTTGGTATAGCTTCCGGTCTGTTTCATAATACGAGCGGTGCGGTCCAGTGGATCCTCTGCAGCGTTAGCGGTGCTGCCGCCGTCGGAGATCACGTTGCGCTCTCCGGCGCGCATGGCAAACTGAGGATCCGTTTTGACCAGAGTCTCATAGAAACGGTCAAAATAGTGGGGCACACCCTTGATGTAGATCCAGTCCAGTCGGTTGTCCAGATCCATTTGATCGAACTCCTCCTCGGTGAAGTCCGGAATACGCTCCCGGACTCGGGCAAGGGCCTGCTCCTTGGTGTAAATGTAATTCTCGGGCAGGCGGCGGATGATCTCACGCTGGACGATGAGACAGCTGCGGAAGGCCTGAGACAGGCCTTCCGCAATCAGCTTGTAATCGATGAGCTTGATGGCGGCATCAAAGTCTCCGTTGATCTTCAGACGGAGAATGTCGTCAGACAAGCCCACATTCAGATGTTCAAAGTGACGATTCGGATCCATACGATACTCCTGGCTTGATTTGGATCAGACGGTTCGTCAGACGAACAGGGCGTTCAGAAGTGCGCCCATGCCCAGACCGAAGAAGTTGCCGATGGCGGCGCCCAACACGCCCATCAAAACGCCGATACCGGCGAAGGAGGCGTCGTAAGCGGTGGCAACAATGGGAGCGGAGGCGGAACCGCCGATGTTAGCCAGCGAGGCGGTGGACACCATGCACAAATCCCAGTGGAACAGCTTGGACAGGACGAACATCAGGACCACATGGATCACCAGGATCACAAAGCCGTAGATCACCCACATGGGGGCGTCCACCAGATCCACCAAGCTGGCGCGGGAGGCCAACAGGGAGACCACAGCGTACAGATATACGCTGGACAGCTCTTCCACGGCGGGTAGCTTGCCCAGAGGGGTAATAGCGCAGACCAGACCCAGCAGGGTGACAAACACGGTGGTACAGGTGGCGGCACCAAACATGTCCAGACCGATGGCACACAGGCCATTGTTCATGATGGAGCCGATCTTCTGAGACAGAGAGGAAACCACCAGAGACAGACCAATCAGGAAAATCCAGTCGGCGGCGGTGGCATGCTTCTTCTCCTTGTTTACCTCAGCGTTGGCGGCAGCAGCCACGGCATCCAACTTGGAGGTATCGGCCTTGACAGCCTTGTTCCACTTGCCGGCATATCGGACAGCCAGCAGCAGCAGGGCGATCCAGACGGAGTAGCACACGGTGTCCAGAGCCAGAGCGCAGCCGTAGGCACCGGCATCAACGGGCAGGGCTTCCTGCATGGCGGCCATATTGCCAGAACCGCCAACCCAGGAGGCGTAAAGGGCAGCCACAGCGGCCCAGGTCTTTTCGGCACCGCCCATGGAACCAACAAACAGAGGATAGGCAACGATGGTGCCGACGGCCAGAGTGATTGAGCAGCCCAGGAAGATGGCAATCATCCGGGGGCCCAGCTTGGCCAGTTTGCGGAAGTCGCAGCGCAGCAGCATGACAAAGATCATGGCATACAGCAGGTTGTTCTTCAGGTTGGAGTAGGCAGGACCAACACCCTCGCCGTTGAACACGCCCATGGTGCACAGGATCATGTTAATTACATAGATCCAAACCAGGGGAGGGACAACATTGAAGATCTTCCATTTGGCGTACTTCTCGAGAGCCAGCAGACCGCCGGCAATGAGCATGAGTACCGCAATGTAAGTGAAGCCGTTACTGATAATCATGTGTTTTTCTCTCCTTTTTCTTCTTTCTATATACACGGGCCAGGTCCCATATATATCAATAAAAAAGCCCAGCACAAACAAGGCGTTTGACAACGCCGGTTTGGCTGGGTTTCATTTGCGATGACATGGGGAAGCCATATCCGGCATTTGAAGCAGCAATATTGTTTTTTACAGTCCGAGCAGTTCTTTGTACCGCTTGCAGGCATCCCGGTAAGAGACCAGAATGGCCTTTCGGGAGGAGCCGCCGTAACGGTGGGTGAGGGTGTCCTCCAGTGTGTCACCGATGGCCAACAGATCCTCGCCCACGAACAGCTTCCGCAGAAAAGCCTCGGTGGTGTTCAGCGTGTGGGTACAGCTGAAATCTAAAATTTTGCGAGTTGCATCTTCCACCTCAAATGCCATGTAGAACGAGCTGTAGATTTTGGTGATGGCATTGTCCGCGTTGGTGCGGGACTCTCCGACGATGAAGACGGAATTGAGTTTGTTCATCCTTGCGTCACATCCAATATATTGGAAGATTGTGATGCTATAATTATAAGCTATGGTCTAAAATACGTCAAGAGAAACCTTATATGACGAAGTAGTTTGTGCAGGATGTACAACCGTTCTGTGTTCTTGAAGCGGCAGCGTAACTGTGCTATAATTTAAAACACAAAGGGAGGGAAGCCAATGAAAGACAAGAAAAAGCGGCTATGGTGGGCAGATCGGCTGAAATTTCTGTGTCTTGCCCTGATGCTGATTTTTGCCATGATCGGACATACCGGAAGTGTAGTTGGACTGATCGGAGTGTTCGTGGTACTTCCCGTTTTTCTTGCGGTGGAACTTCTGATGAATTGCTGCCCTCACTGTGACCGGTATCTGGGTCGCGACCGGGGGCGTTTTTGCCAGCACTGCGGTGAACGAATCCGGGAGGACAAAACCGAGACTTAATTTTCCACACATGAGACCCTGCACACGGGACAGCCTAAGTACAAGGAGGCGGTGCTGTGGACGAGCAGGGATTATGGAGATTGTTTTTCGCCACCGGATCGCCGCTGGTATGGCTTGCCCTGCGGCGGCTGGAACGGGAGCGAGAGGAGGAACGGGCGCTGCCTGCTTCCATGCGGGATGAAACCGTGGAACTGATTTAGTACGGGCTTCGGCCCGTTACATAGACGGGAGTATTTGCTATGCACATGGTCACCCACGCGTTGGTGCTGCGGGAAGTGAATTATAAGGAGTCGGACAAGATTCTCACCGTTCTCACCCGTGAGAACGGAAAGATGACCCTGTCTGCCAAAGGCTGCCGGAAAAAGGGCAGTGCCATCGCCGCGGCCAGTCAGCTTCTGGTCTGGTCGGAGATGACCCTTTATGAATATCAGGGCCGATGGGCCATCAAGGAGGCCAACACCGACCGGGAATTTGCCGGGATGCGAGGCGACCTTGAAAAGCTGGCGCTGGGCTGCTATTTTGCTGAGATGGCGGAGCTGCTGGCGGTGGAGGATGTGCCGTCGCCGGAACTGCTGTCCCTGCTGCTCAACAGCCTGCACGCCCTTGATAAGCTGGACAAGCCTCCGGCACTGGTCAAGGCGGCCTTTGAGTGGAAGGCCATGTGTCTTGCAGGGTATGAGCCTGTGCTGGATGGGTGTGCCATCTGCGGGGATGAGCCGGAACAGCCCCTGTTCAACCTGTCTGAGGGTGTGCTCCACTGTCCCGCCTGCCGGGAGGAAGTAGGGGAGGGCATCTCCATGCCCCTGACCCTGGCTGCCCTGTCCGCTATGCGCCATGTGGCCTACGGCGACCCCAAGCGGCTGTTCTCCTTTCAGCTGGACGAGCAATCCCTCCAACAGATGGGGGATACCTGCGAGGCCTATGTGCTCACTCAGCTGGAGCGGGGCTTCGGTACATTGGATTTCTATAAACAGATGGCGCTTCAGCCATGAGAAAAGCCCGTGTCATTATCGCTGACACGGGCTTTTCTCAGCTTACTTCAATGGCGTTGACGGGACAGCTTTCTGCGGCTTCCTGAGTCTGGCCCTCATACTCCGGGGCGATCTCGTCCCGGGCGGCGGCCACGCCCTCCTCCGTCATGGTGAACACGGCAGGGCAGATATTGGGACACAGACCACATCCGATGCAGTTGGAATTGACATGGGCTTCCATTGATTTTGCTCCTTTCCCCGTTGTTGTCAACAGCATGTCCCGACAGGGAGAAAATATACAGGTCAAAAGCTTGAAATTTCAAAAGAAAAAATAAAATTCGTGCTTGACGGGAAGCGAACGGCATGCTATAATTCCAAATTGCGGTGATGGGGTCATTATGCCCAAAACCGCCCGGAATGTTCCGGTAAATCAATGCCGTGAGAGGTGCGCTATGGCCGATGAGCTGATGACCTCGCCCAAGGTAGTCGGGGCCAAACAAGTCCGCCGCGCACTGGAAAAAGGCAGTGTCGCCCGGCTTTATATCGCACAGGATGCCGATCCCGCCCTGCTCCAGCCTTTGGTGCAGAAAGCGGTCAACTCCGGTGTGCGCGTGGAGCAGATCGCATCCATGAAGCAGCTGGGTGAGTCCTGCGGAATTGCCGTAGGTGCCGCGGTAGCCGCTCTTTTGAAGTGACCCGGCGGCAAATTTATTTGGTTTTAGCAGAATAAGCCAAGGCTTATTTTGTTAAAATAATATTTGTATCTTTGAAGAAAGGAGGAAAATCGAATGCCTACGTTCAATCAGCTGGTTCGCAAGGGCCGCGCTCAGTTGACCGACAAGTCCACTGCTCCCGCCCTGCAGAAAGGCCTGAACACCCTGAAGAACAAGTCCACCGACCTGCCTTCTCCC
>SVLE01000026.1 GCA_015068065.1 Oscillospiraceae bacterium
CTCCATGGGTCCCCCTCCTGCCGAGGGTATGCTGCGTGAGGTCATGGCCCGCGGCGCTGACCGCGCTGTGCTGGTGTCCGGCCGCGAGTTCGGCGGTTCCGATACCTACGCCACCTCCCAGATCCTGGCCGCCGCCATCAACAAGATCGGCGTGGGCGAGGAAGACATCGTGATGTGCGGCCGTCAGGCCATTGACGGCGACACCGCTCAGGTCGGTCCCCAGATTGCCGAGAAGCTGAACCTGCCCCAGGTGTCCTATGCCGCCGACATCCAGAAGGACGGCAAGACCCTGACCATCAAGCGTATGCTGGAAGACGGCTACATGACCATTAAGGTCAATACCCCCTGCCTGATCACCTGCATCAAGGAGCTCAACGAGCCCCGCTACATGAGCGTGGGCGGCATCTTCGAGTGCTATTCCAAGCCCTACGAGGTCTATGACTACGAGACCCTGAAGGACGATCCCCTGATCGATCCCACCACCATCGGTCTGAAGGGCTCTCCCACCAACATCTTCAAGTCCTTCACTCCTCCCCAGAAGGGTGCCGGCATGATGATGGAGGGCGCCGACAAGGCCACCTGTGACCAGCTGGCCGGCATTCTGGCCGCCAAGCACCTGATCTGATAGAAGGGAGAAAGGAATAATATGTCTACTTTTAACAGTGCTGCTATTGAAGAGTTCAACGGCGGCGTTTGGGTATTCTGTGAGCAGCGTCAGGGCGTGATGATGCCCACCTCTTTCGAGCTGATCTCCGAGGGCCGCAAGCTGGCCGACGAGCTGGGCTCCAAGCTGTACGGCATCCTGCTGGGTGACAATGTCGAGGGTATCGCTAAGGAGCTGGGCGGCTACGGTGCGGACGGCGTGTACGTCTGCGAGTCCCCCCTGCTGAAGGACTACACCACCGACGGCTACACCAAGGTCATCTGCGACGTCATTGAGGAGTACAAGCCCGAAGTCATGCTGATCGGCGCCACCAACATTGGCCGCGATCTGGGCCCCCGCTGTGCTGCCCGTCTGCACACCGGTCTGTGCGCCGACTGCACCCACCTGGACATCGACGTGCCCAAGTACAAGGACTTCCTGCGCTCCGCCTCCACTCTGGCTCCCAACATGATCGACTCCATCAAGGAGGACGACCGCAACCTGAAGATGACCCGTCCTGCTTTCGGCGGTCACCTGATGGCTACCATTATCTGCCCCCGCTTCCGTCCCGCCATGGCCACTGTGCGTCCCGGCGTTATGAAGAAGAACGCCTATGACGAGGCCAAGGCCAATGCCTGCGAGATCATCAAGCCCAACTTCTCCCTGACCGCTGCCGACATGCAGACCGAGGTCGTGGAGGTCGTTAAGGCCGCCAAGAAGCTGGTCGACCTGATCGGCGCCGACGTGGTCGTGTCCGTGGGCCGCGGCATCTCCAAGGACGTTGAGGGTGGCATCAAGCTGGCCGAGGAGCTGGCTGAGGTTCTGGGCGGCGTCGTGGGCGCTTCCCGTGCCGTTGTTGACTCCGGCTGGATCTCTGCTGACCATCAGGTTGGCCAGACCGGCAAGACCGTCCATCCCCGCATCTATGTTGCTCTGGGTATCTCCGGTGCCATCCAGCACAAGGCCGGCATGCAGGACTCCGAGTGCATCATCGCCGTGAACAAGAACGGCAACGCCCCCATCTTCGAGGCCGCCGACTACGGCATCGAGGGCGACCTGTTTAAGGTCGTTCCCATGCTCATCGAGGCCATTAAGGCCGCCAAGGCTGCTAAGTAAAAACCAATACTCAGCCCAAAAAGCATAAGAAAAAACCCTTACTCAGGCCCGCTCCGCTATGGAGCGGGCCTGTTTTCGTCCCCTCTTTTGTCGGTACATCACCGCTCAGAGAACATGGCAAGCCGTTGCGCCGCAGCCGTTTCCGCCGTTTCACACGCCACCTGTAAGGCACGCACCACGAAGCGATACAGGGATACCCCCTCCAATTCCGCACACTTCCTGCACCGCTCAGCATCTTCAAGGGGCAGTCTGGCACCCACCAGTTTCCGTCTGGCCCCATCCGTCCGGGCATCACTTTCCCGGCGCTTCCGGGTTCTCTGAATGGCAAGGGAAATATCCGCAAGGCGTTCCTCCATCTCACACACAGGGCCTTTCAAGCGGCCCAAACACTTCAAGGCCGCTACCATGGCAATCTCTTCGTCTGCGCTGAGATAAGGGATAGAACGCTGCGCACGCTTTAATTTTCGTTCCCGCATATCTTCACCCCCTCCCCAAACCAAAACCGACCACAGCGGGTCACAGAGGTCACACGGGCCACCCCCGCACACAGATACAAAGCACAGGCCCGGACAAAGGCCACATCATCCGAGGGAACCACAAGCACAATCTGCGTCATGGTTCCACCCCCACCACGCGCACAAGGCGCACACCCTCCACGCCCTCTAAGGCCATGCAGATACATTCCTTAACTCCGGGCGCATCTTTCATAGGGGCCTCCACAAAAATTTCCACTTTCAGCATAAACAGACTCCTTTCGTCGAACAGTTGTACTACTTTCGTAATCATAACACAGCAGAATATCCACACGCAAGCCCACCATCGTAAGCAATTCCCGCCGCAGCGGAACCCAAGCGCGCCGGGCGCGCGGCGGCGGCGAAGCCGAACAAGGGCGGCGAACAGCCGCCCCGCAGCCGCCGCGCCCCCCGGCGGGAGGAGCGAGGGAGACAAGCCCGGCCGGGGGGAGCCGCCCGCCCGGACGGCGGCGACACGGGGGCAGCAAGCCCGCAGCCAAGCAAGCCGGGGCCGCCAGACACAGGCCACGGCGCAGCAAAGCAAGGGCGCAGCCACACCGGGAGCCAACCGGGCCGGGGCCCGAGCCGCCGACAGGCGCAGCGAGGGGGGCGGGGGGCCGCCGGGCCCCGAGCGACGGGCGGGAGCGCGCCCGACAGGCAAGGCAGCAAGCCGGGCGACCGGTTGCCCGGCGCAGCGGTGACGCGAAGCGGCAGCCGCAGCCCGAGCGCAGCCCGAGCCAAGGGCGCGCAGGGCCCAAGGCCGGGCAAGAGAGGGGCCGCGCGATGGGCCCCGCATACGTGTTTCGCCCCGAGCATGCCGCGCAGGGGCAATGAGCCGGGGTGAGGGCCGACGGGGAAACAGCGCCGCGCTGCGTCGCGAGCGCCCCCGGAGAGCCCCCGGGGCCCCGGCGAACAATATACAGGCCCGCTCCAAAAGAGAGAGCCATTATGGCCCCCTCTTTGCGTAGGGGTTCCTGTAAGGGTTCCAGATGTGCCCCTGCTCTGCGTAGAGGTCTGACAGGTATTCCACGATAGCCTGCTCCATCTGCTCCTGTGTGGCGGCCCAGTCGTTGAGTATCGTGCCATGCGCCGCCGCGTGGCAGTCCGAGCAGAGGGTAATCAGGTTGTGCGGGTGGTTGGTGCCGCCCACAGAGCGATGGATGTAGTGATGGATTTGAATGTACTTCGTGGAGTCGCAGAGGGCACAGCGGAACCCATCCCGCCGATATATGGCCTTTCGTTCCGTGTTGGTGAGAGTGTTCTTTATCATGTTCGTTCATCCTTTCTGCCCGGTCTGTTCGCCGGGCATCTTCCATGTGGCACACGAAGTCAAGGGCGAGCAAAGCGAGGGCGAAGCCTTTACCCTTGACCGTGTGGTACAATGGAAGTGCGGCGAACAGGAACAGGCACTACCAGTAGTACCCTGCGCTTAATGCGCATACCATATCATGTGTCAGCACAAGGCCGGCATGCAGGACTCCGAGTGCATCATCGCCGTGAACAAGAACGGCAACGCCCCCATCTTCGAGGCCGCCGACTACGGCATCGAGGGCGACCTGTTTAAGGTTGTCCCCATGCTCATCGAGGCCATTAAGGCCGCCAAGGCTGCCAAGTAAGATTAACTTCTTGCATCAAAAACCGCCCTGTTTCATTGAAACAGGGCGGTTTTCTGTCTTTATCTCCCGATTTCGATTCAGCGAACCAGTTTCTGCGCGCCCTGCACCCTCTCCCCGCCCCGTGCATATGATAGGCCAGAAACCGAATGGGAGGCTTTGCCATGAAACAGGAACGTACTTTCTGGGTGGTAGGAGGCGATCTGCGCCAGGCCCAGCTGGCCCAGCTGCTGGCCCGGGACGGACATACCGTGTGTACTTACGCGTTGGAACAGGGGACATACGCCGCCCCGGATGCACTGGTATGCTCCATGCTCACAGGCATTGACCGGTCGGACTGTGTGATTTTCCCCCTGCCGGTCTGTTCCGCTCCCGGCATACTCAGCGCTCCACTATCCGAGCAGGAACATTTCCTTGCTCCCATTCTGGATTTTCTCTCGCCCGACCAATTGATCTGCGGCGGCCGTTTTGACTCGGACACCCTCCATATCCTGTCACAGCGAGGTCTGCAGGCCTGTGACTATTTTGAACGGGAAGAACTGATCGTTGCCAATGCCGTTCCTACCGCCGAGGGCACTGTTCAGATCGCTATGGAAGAGTTGCCCATCACCATCCACAATGCCCGTGTGCTGATTACCGGCTATGGCCGTGTGGGAAAGGCAACCGCGCAGCGCTTTGCCGCCCTTGGTGCCAAAGTGACCGTGGCCGCCCGCTCCTGCGAGCAACTGGCTTGGGCTGATACCTGCGGTCTGAAGAGGGCACATATAAGCCATCTGCCCGATCTGCTGGGCGGCTGCGATCTGATCATCAACACGATCCCCGCCCCCGTTCTGGGTCGGGATGCCCTTTGTGCCCTGCGCCCGGACGCGCTTGTTATAGACCTTGCCTCCAAACCCGGCGGCATAGACATGGACGCCGCCGCTCAACTGGGCCGCCGGGTCATCTGGGCCCTGTCCCTGCCGGGCAAGGTCGCCCCCATCACCGCAGGAGCCTGTATCCGCGACACGATCTATAACATCCTGCGGGAAGCAGGAAAATGAATCCCGAAAGGAAGATCCGCTTGGAATCAAAAACCATCGGCTTTGCCGTTTGCGGCTCCTTCTGCACCCACAGCCGCGCACTGGCGGCTCTGGAGCAGGTGGCCGCCCAATATGAGCATGTAATTCCCATTGTATCCGAAATCGTATCCGTCACCGACACCCGCTTCGGCACTGCCCACGATCTGATGCGTGAAATGGAGCGCATCTGCGATCACCGGGTCATTTCCTCCGTTTTGGACGCGGAACCCATCGGTCCAAAAAAGCTGCTTGACCTGCTGGTCATCGCTCCCTGCACTGGCAACACCCTGAGTAAAATGGCCGCGGGTATTACCGACAGCAGTGTGACCATGGCCGCCAAAGCCCACCAGCGCAATGGGCGGCCTGTGGTGGTCTGTGTGGCCTCCAACGATGGGCTGTCCGGCTCCGCTCCCGCCATCGGTCAGCTGCTCATGCGCAAAAACCTGTTCTTCGTCCCCTTTGGTCAGGATGACCCGATTAACAAGCCTACTTCTCTGGTAGCCGATTTCGACCAGATTCCCCAGACCATCGAAGCCGCCCTTTCAGGTCGGCAGCTTCAGCCTGTGCTGTTGTGAAGCAAGAGCCGTGTCCGGCGGACACGGCTCTTGCCTTTTGGGGAAAATACTGCTATACTCTGCCACAGAAAGAGAGTGATACATATGATTGGACTTGGAACTATCGTCAATGTTGCCGCCATCATAGTCGGCGGATGTCTGGGCACATTTTTGCGGGGTGGCCTGAAAGAACACTATCAAACCGCACTCACCCACACCCTTGGCCTTGCCACCATATTCATCGGCATCTCCGGAGCACTGCCGGGTATGCTGGAGGTGGCGGATGGCCAGCTGGTGGGCAAGGATACCCTGGGCATGGTTCTGGCGCTGGCCCTAGGCACACTGATTGGTGAGTTTCTCGACTTTGACGGCTGGTTGGAACGGCTTGGCCGCTGGCTGAAGGAGCGCGCCGCCCGCAGCGATGATGCCCGGTTTGTAGAGGGCTTTGTCACCGCCTCTCTGGTGGTCTGTGTAGGTGCTATGGCCATCGTTGGCTCCATTCAGGACGGGCTTACCGGTAATCCCGCCACACTGTACACCAAGTCTATTCTGGACTTTACCATCGTCATGGTGTTTGCCTCCACCTATGGCCGGGGCGCTATTTTCTCCGCTCTGCCCGTAGGCGTGCTGCAGGGCGGTGTGACCCTGCTGTCCGGTCTGGTCGCCCCCCTGTTCACACCGGACATCATCGCAAACCTCTCCTTCCTCGGCTCTATCCTTATTTTCTGCGTCGGCATCAATCTCGTCTTTGGAAACCGCTTCCGGGTGGCCAATATGCTCCCTGCACTGGTGCTCGGCGGACTTTACACCGCCCTATTCTGATTCGAAAAGGGACCGCATTAGAAGATGCGGTCCCTTTTTCTATCCCTTTCCCCGAACCTCCTGCAGCAGCTCCGCCAACACGCGGCTCTGCTCATCCAGCAGCTGCGAAACTCGACACAGTTGCCACTCAATATTGCTGCAGCCGAGGTCTCTTCCAATGGAATTCACATGACGGCACATAGGCATCTCTTCCACCACCTGAGTCGACTCTCCTGTTTCCTCCTGCACCGCACATCCCGCGGTCCTTCCAACCGTTCTCCTGTACCCGCGTCTTTTGGCCATAAATACCGCTCCTTTCGCTTCCTTTTCTTCTTATTCTATGCCCCAACTCCATGTTTGTGATATTCCAACCTCCCTATTGACTTTTTCTTCTTTCCTCTGTACAATGAAGCTGTCTCAAATGAGACAGAATTGGGTGAATCTATGGATCATATTCTAACCGATGAAGAACTGGACCGTCTGCAGACCTGCCCGGTCTTCCGGGGGTGTTCCCCGGACCTTGTCCGGCGGGCACTGACCCATCCGGAGTGCTCCGTGCATTGCTTCCTGTCCGGTCAAACTCTCTATCGTCCCGACCGGTTTTCCCGGTGTCTGGGTGTGCTGCTGTCCGGTGGGGTACGGGTGACCCGAGATGCTCTGGCCATCAGTATCCTCGCCCCCGGCGATCTGTTCGGGGCCGCGGCCCTGTTCAATGACCGGCCAGACTACGCCACTACGCTCACCGCCATCTCCCCCTGTCGGGTGATCCTGCTGTCTCAGGAACTGGTCAGCCTGCTGATGGATGAAAGTCCGGTCATCCGGGACAACTACATTCGTTATCTGTCCGATCGAATCCGCTTCCTCAGTGGAAAGATCCGCTCTTTGGCTGCCGACAGTGCGGAAGGCAAGCTGAAACAGTATCTGCTAACCTCCCTCTCCCCGGACTGTCCCCGTCTGGACTGTCCGGCCACGGAGTTGGCCCGCAGGCTTGGTATCAGCCGGGCCTCTTTGTATCGGGCCTTTGAGGCACTGGAAGGACAGGCCCTCATCCGCCGGAAGGGCCGCTCCATTCTGGTCCCTGACCTGAAGGAACTGGAAAGTTCCGAATTTTGATCCATTCCCACCATGTTCAATCAGAAAGGATGTTTCTTATGAAAAAACGTACCGTTGCCCTGCTCATGTGCCTTGTGATGATCCTCGGCATTTCCGCCTGCCGCAAGCCCTCTTCCCATGTGTCCGGCTCTTCCTCCTCCGCCCCTGAAGTATCCCAGTCTCAGCCCGAGGTCACCCCGGACCAGCAGGTCAAGATCATGGTCATGACCGGCCCCACCGGCGTTGGTGCCGCTCAGATGATGAGTGACAATACCACTTATAACTTCACCGTGGTAGCAGCCAACGACGAGGTGGCTCCCGCCCTGGCTAAGGGCGAGGTGGATATCGCCTGCATCGCCACCCCCGTGGCCGCCAACCTGTACAACAAGAACGGCGGTATCACGGTTCTGGCCATCAACACCCTGGGTGTGCTCTATATCATGGAAAAGGGTAACACCATCACCGACGTGGCTTCTCTGAAGGGCAAGACCATCTATGCCACCGGCCAGGGTGCCAATCCCGAGTTTGTCATCGACCACCTGCTGACCCAGAACGGTCTTGATCCTGACAAGGATGTGAACATCGAGTGGATGACCGCTCAGGAGGTCACTGCCAAGATGGCCCAGTCCACCGACGGCGTGTGCCTGCTCCCCGTCCCCGCCGCCACCGCCCTGCAGATCAAGGACGCCGGTGTGCGCGAGGCTCTGAACGTCAGCGATGAGTGGGACAAAATCTCCGAATCCCCTCTGGTCATGGGCTGCGTTGTGGTACGCAACGCCTTTATGCAGGAGCATCCCGAACTGGTGGAGCAGTTCCTGATCGATTATGAAAACTCTATTAACTTTATGAAGGACGAGGCGAATCTGTCTCAAGCCGCCGAGATGGTCGCCGCCAACGGCATCGCCGCCAACGCCGCTATCGCCGCCAAGGCCATCCCCCAGTGCAACCTGATCTTTATGGACGGCGTAGAAATGCGTAGCGCTATCCAGAGCTATTACGAGGTGCTCTTTACCGCTAACCCCGCCTCCATCGGCGGTGGCAACCCCGACGATGATTTCTACTATGTCCCCTAAACTGCGTACTGCCGCAGCCATTGTGTTCTGGCTGGCCGTATGGCAAGTTGCGGCAGTACAGATCGACAGTGTGCTGTTTCTGCCCGCTCCGCTTACCGTTGCCCAACGTCTGGGCCAACTGGCCCAGACCGCCCCGTTCTGGCACACTGCACTGCTGTCCCTTTGCCGGGTACTTCTGGGCATGCTGTGGGGTACTGTTCTGGGCTCGGCACTGGCTGTACTGTCCTGTATCAGCCGCTGGCTGGACGCCATCCTCTCTCCTGCAGTGCGGGTGATCCGCGCCACCCCGGTGGCCTCCTTTATCCTGCTGGTCTTTTTGTGGACCGATCGGGATCAGGTCCCCGTGATCATCGCAGCCCT
This sequence comes from Oscillospiraceae bacterium, assembly GCA_015068065.1. GTDB lineage: Bacteria > Bacillota > Clostridia > Oscillospirales > Oscillospiraceae > Lawsonibacter. The sequence goes on from SVLE01000026.1 coordinate 8,823, forward strand.
GATGGTACTGCCGGTGGTGTGGGGCAATGTGGTCCGGGGTATCCGGGAATGTGACCCCAAGCTACTGGAGCTGGCCAAAGCTTATCGGTTCTCCCGGTTCAAAACCGCCCGGCTCATCATCCTGCCCTGCGTCCGCCCCTATTTTCTCAGCGCGCTGACCACCTCTATGGGACTTGCGTGGAAATCCGGTGTAGCTGCAGAGGCTCTGGTCTGGCCCAAGCTTGCCATCGGCACACAAATCTACAACACAAAACTTTATCTTGAAACAGCCGATCTGTTCGCATGGACGTTGGTCGTCATCGTACTGAGTCTATTGTTGGAAAAGCTGTTTTCCTCCTTTACCCGCCATTTGGAAAGGAGGACTGTCTTGTGATCCGACTGGAGCACATCACTCTTTCTTTTGGAGAAAAGCACGTGCTGGAGGACTTCTCCCTCACCCTCCCGGAAACCGGCGTCACCGTCCTCTCCGGCCCCTCCGGCTGCGGAAAGACTACCCTGCTTCGTATTCTGGCCGGGCTGGAGCTGCCTGAACGCGGCCGAGTGACGGGGATTTCCCCCGAGCAGACCGCCATCCTCTTTCAGGAAGATCGGCTGCTACCCGGGCGCACCGTGCTTCAGCAGCTTACCGACGTCATGGACAAGTCCCACCATCAGGAGGCGGCCCGCTGGCTGGAACTGGCCGAGCTGACCGGCGAGGAAAGCATCCTGCCCCATCAGCTGTCCGGCGGCATGGGGCGTCGGTTGGCGCTGGTGCGCGCATTGGCACTGGGCGGGGAGCTGTATCTGCTGGACGAGCCCTTTACCGGCATCGACCTGCCCCGGCGCCACAGACTTATGGCTGCTCTGAAGCGGCTGGGCAAGCCCGTAGTACTGGTCAGTCACGAGCCGGAAATTCTGGACCTTGCCGACCATGTCATTTCCTTTTCCGGTCCGCCTCTAACCACCGTCAAATAATCACCGAAACCGTCGGAGTCACCCGCTCCGGCGGTTTTTGTGTCTGTTACGCAGTCAAATGTCCGCCATCCACCGTATTTCAGGGTTAATTTTCCAATAAATTACCTCAAAAGCCTTGCGTTATTTTATTTTTTATGGTATAGTAAGTGTGTAAACAAGGTAGTATTGGACAGAGTGGGGTTTCGGCTCCGCTCTTTTTGATTGAGAAAATCCGGCCGCACTCCTGCTCCGCGGCCCTAACAGGAGGTCAATTATGGCAAAAGTCACCGACCTGACCGCCCAGCTTGCCCAACCCATTGCCGAGGCCGCAGGCTGCTCCCTCTGGGATGTGGAATATGTAAAAGAGGCGGGCACCTGGTTCCTGCGTGTCTACATCGACAAGCAGGGCGGCATCTCCATTGAGGACTGCGAGGCCGTCTCCCGCCCTCTGTCCGACAAACTGGATGAAGTTGACCCCATCGAGGGAAGCTACACTCTGGAGGTTTCCTCCGCCGGTGCTGACCGGGCGCTGAAAAAGCCGGAGCATTTCCGGCAGTTTACGGGCACCGAGGTGGAGGTCAGGCTCTACCGCCCCCGGGATGGCCGCAAAGAGCATGTGGGCATCCTCACCGACTACACCGAAGACGGCACCGTCACCATCGACGTGGCCGGCACCCCCACCACATTTGAGAAAAAAGAGCTTGCGCAGGTCCGCCTGTACGTACGCTTTTAATGGAGGAAATGACTGTGGCTAAGAGAACAACTAAGAAAGCTGCCAGCAGCGAGATGGACGGCAAGGAGTTTTTTGCCGCCATCACCCAGATTGAAAAGGAAAAGGGCATCAAGCCCGGCTACATGATGGAAAAGATCACCCAGGCTCTGCTGTCCGCCTACCGCCGTGACCACGAGGGTGTGGGCGATAATCTGTCCATCGAGACCGACGAGGAAAAGGGCACCGTGCGCATGTTCCTGAAAAAGGACGTGGTGGAGACCGTGGACAATCCCGGCACCGAGATCAGCCTGGACGAGGCCCGTCTTTCCCTGCCCCGTGCCGAACTGGGTGATGTGATCCGCATGGAGATCAAGCCCAAGAACTTTGGCCGTATCGCTGCCCAGACTGCCCGTCAGGTCATTATTCAGGGCATCCGTGAGGCGGAGCAGGGCATGGTATACGACGAGTTCACCTCCAAGGAGCACGAGATCCTTACCGGCATCATCACCCGCGTTGATCCCCGCTCCGGCGCCATTTCTCTGCGCATCACCAGCGGCGGCGAGTATACCGACGCCTATCTGTCTGCCAATGAGCAGGTCAAGGGTGAAACTTATGCTGAAGGCACCCGCCTGAAAGTCTATGTCGTGGAAGTTCGCAAGGCCACCAAGGGTCCTCAGGTGCTCATCTCCCGCACTCACCCCGGCCTTGTCAAGCGCCTGTTCGAGCTGGAAGTGCCCGAGATTTACGACGGCACTGTGGAGGTCAAGTCCATTGCCCGTGAGGCTGGCAGCCGCACCAAGCTGGCCGTCTGGTCCGCCGACCCCAACGTGGATCCCATCGGTGCCTGTGTCGGCCCCCGCGGCGCCCGCGTCAACAACATTGTGGAAGAGCTTAAGGGCGAAAAGGTGGACATCATCAAGTTCTCCGAAGACCCTGCCGAGTATATTGCCGCCGCTCTGTCTCCCGCCGACGTGATCAGCGTCACCGTGCTGGAAGAAGGTAAGAGCTGCCGTGCCATCGTCCCCGATGATCAGCTGTCTCTGGCTATCGGCAAGGAGGGACAGAACGCCCGTCTGGCCGCCCGTCTGACCGGCTGGAAGATCGATATCAAGCCCGCCTCCGCTCCCGATGAGGAGCCTGAGGCCGCTGTGGAAGAGTAATCAATTATCTGTATACCTGTTTAAGGGGTGAGGAATGTGCCCAAAAAAATTCCTATGCGCCAATGCCTTGGCTGCCGGGAACATAAGCCAAAGAAAGAGCTGATCCGGGTCGTCCGCTCCCCCGAAGGTGAGGTTTCACTGGACTTCAAGGGCAAACTTCCAGGCCGCGGCGCCTATGTGTGCCCTCAGGCGGCCTGTCTTTCCAAAGCCCGCAAGTCCCGCGCTTTGGAGCGGGCCTTTGATACCGCCCTGTCCCCGGAGGTATACGAGGCACTGGAGCAACAGATAGAGGAGGTGCCTGAAGATGGCCAATGATCCCATCCTGCATCTGTTGGGGCTGGCCCGCAAAGCCGCCCGTCTGGAACTGGGTGAAGAGCCTGTGGGCGCGGTCTGCCGGGCACGTCAGGCCAAACTGGTCCTGATTGCCGCTGATGCCGCCCCCAACACCTTCCGCCGCGCCGCCCACTTTGGCGAGGCCGGAAATGTTCTCTGGCTCTCTCTCCCCCAAACCAAGGAGGAGCTGGGCTTCGCCCTGGGTCGCAGCAGCGTGGCCATGCTGGCCCTGACCGATATCGGTTTCGCCTCTTCTCTTGTAAAAAAGCTGGCTGCAGCCGACCCGGAAAAATACGGTGCAGCTGCCGCCGCTCTGGAGGTTAAGGCCAACAAGGCCCTCCAGCGGCAAAAGGAACAGCGTCAGCACGAAAAGAACCTGAAGCAGGGCAAGCATAAGCCCTGGGCACCACCCCCGAAAGCGGAGGAAACGCCCAAATCTACCAAGACCCCCGTTGCCAAAAAGCCCGGTCCCTCCGGCCGCAAGCTGACCGGCAGTTTTAAGCCGAAAAGCAAATCCTAAGAATCGAGGTGGCTTCTTTTGATTAAATACCGTGTGCATGAAGTAGCCAAGGACTTCAAATTGAACTCCAAGGACATCGCTGAGATCATGACCAAGTACTGCACCACCCCCAAGAACCATATGCAGGTGCTTACTGATCTGGAACTGGCCATTATCTTCGAGAGCGTGACCCAGAATAACCAGATTGACTCCATTGAGTCTGTCTTTGCCGACGTCTATCACGAGCCCAAGGCCGCTGCGCCTGTGCAGGAGGCCCCCAAGGCTGAGCCTGCCGCCAAGCAGGCCGCTGCTCCCAAAGCAGAGCAGGGAGTCAAGACTGAAGCGCCAAAAGCTGAAAACGCTGCTCCCGCCCAGCCCAAGCCTACCACCCGCGTCCCTGAGAAGAAGGTGGTGGACACCCGTAAGGGCGGCAACGTCAATCTTGACAAGTATGACGAGCGTCTGGAGAGCTTTACCGACCAGCGTCAGCAGGACCGTGGCGGCAAGCAGAAGATCCAGAACCGCAACAACAAGAACCGTCAGCAGGCTTCCTTCGGCAACAAGCGCAAGCAGGAGGAGGCAGAGAAGCTGCGCCGCCTGCAGCTTGAGATTGCCAAGAAGACCCCCCTCACCGTTAAGATCCCCGACGAGATCGCTGTGGGTGAGCTGGCCAGCCGCATGAAAAAGACCGGCGCCGAGGTGGTCAAGTGCCTGATGAAGAACGGCGTTATGGCCTCTCTGAGCCAGATCATCGACTTCGACACCGCCGCTTTTGTCGCTGAGGAACTGGGCTGCAAGGTAGAGAAGGAAGTCATCGTCACCATCGAGGAAAAGCTCATCGACGTATCCGAAGACAAGGAAGAGGATCTGGTCACCCGCGCCCCCGTGGTGGTGGTCATGGGCCACGTGGACCACGGCAAGACCTCTCTGTTGGACTATATCCGCAACGCCAATGTGGTCTCCGGCGAGGCCGGCGGTATTACCCAGCACATCGGCGCCTATCAGGTGGAGGTGGACGGCAAGCCCATCACCTTCCTGGATACCCCCGGTCACGAAGCCTTTACCGCCATGCGTGCCCGCGGTGCCATGATCACCGACGTGGCCATTCTTGTGGTGGCTGCCGATGACGGCATCATGCCTCAGACCGTGGAGTCCATCAACCACGCCAAGGCCGCCGAGATCCCCCTGATCGTTGCCATCAACAAGATGGATAAGCCCACTGCCAATCCCGACCGCATCATGCAGCAGCTGACCGAGTACGAGCTGGTGCCCGAGGAGTGGGGCGGCGACACCATCATCTGCCCCATTTCCGCCAAGACCGGCATGGGCATCGATAACCTGCTGGACATGGTCACTCTGACCGCTGAAATGCGCGAGCTGAAGGCCAATCCCAACCGCACCGCTCACGGCGCGGTCATCGAGGCCCGTCTGGACAAGGGCCGTGGCCCCGTTGCCACTCTGCTGGTGCAGAACGGTACCCTGAAGCAGGGCGATGTGATCATCGCCGGCACCGCCGTGGGCCGTGTGCGTGCCATGACCGACGCCAAGGGCAACAGGCTGACCGAGGCCGGCCCCTCCGTTCCTGTGGAGATCATCGGTATGGGCGAAGTGCCCGGTGCGGGCGACGACTTCCACGCCGTTGCCGACGAGCGTATGGCCCGCGAACTGGTGGAGCAGCGCAAGCACGAGCAAAAAGCCGCAGCCAACAATAACGTAGGCAAGGTCACTCTGGAGGATCTGTTCAGCCAGATCCAGGCCGGCGAGATGAAGAATCTGAACGTCATCGTCAAGGCTGACGTTCAGGGCTCCGCCGAAGCGGTGAAGGCCTCCCTGGAAAAGCTGACCAACGAAGAGGTCCGTGTACGCGTGATCCACTGCGCTGTCGGTGCCATCAACGAATCCGACGTCACTCTGGCCGCCACCGCCGGTGCCATCATCGTGGGCTTCAATGTCCGTCCCGACTCCAACGCCAAGGAGACCTCCGCCCGTCTGAACGTGGATATGCGCATGTACCGCGTGATCTACGACGCCATCAACGAGATTGAAGCCGCCATGAAGGGTATGCTGGCTCCCAAGTTCAAGGAAGTGGAGCTGGGCCGTGCCGAGGTGCGCAACGTGTTCCGCATCACCAACGTGGGTATGGTGGCCGGCTGCTATGTGGTGGACGGCAAGATGCAACGCAACGCCCAGATGCGGCTGCTGCGTGACAATATTGTCATTTACGACGGTGCTATCGCCTCCCTGCAGCGCTTCAAGGACAGCGTGAAGGAAGTCGCCTCCGGCTACGAATGCGGCATCACCTTTGAAAAGTTCCAGGACATCAAGGAAGGCGATATCATCGAAGCCTTTATTATGGAGCAGATTGAAGTTTAAGCACTGAACTCAGCTCCTGCATAAGCTTCCCGTCGCCTTCCGGGGGCCCCATCGCAGATGGGGCGGTGCGATAAGCGCCGTACAAGCGTTTGCGCAGCAAACCTTGGCGCAGGCGGAATTCACTTCCGCCGAGCATTTTAATCCTCGGGTTCCCAAAAAATACTTGTATTGTTTGGGCCGGCGACATCATCGAGGCCTTCATCATGGAGCAGATTGAAGTATAAAGCAAATATCCAGTACAACCACCGTTGGGGCGGGCGTATTCGCCCGCCCCAACTTTGCTTTTCAGGAGGGTTTTATGAGCCGAGTTATGCTGATTGCGGCGGACAAGCCATTACCACTTTGTTCTCACTGTGAAGTGCGGACAAAAACCGTTGTGGTAGAAGGCACCTCGCACACTATCTCCTTCCCCCATGGTTTTCAACTTTCGGACCACAGCTATTACCGCTCCTGCGTGGATGGGTTTGGCTACTCCATGAAACCCTATCAATACGGGTTGGATCTGGCCCCCAACGAGACCGATCTGACCCACCTCAAAAACTATCTGTCTGAAAATTTTTCCTGCGGCGAACAAGCGGAACTTTGGAGTCTTTGGGTAAGCGATTTGCCCGGACGAACGCCGCTGCGTTCCCGCATCCCCCTGTCTGCTTTTACCATGGGCAGTTTGGAACAGCTTCTCAATGCAGACGATCTATGTATCACTGTCACGATTTAATTGAACACCACCTTGTATAAAGGAGAATCTATATGGCAAGCAACCGAATCGGACGCATCAATGAGGAAATTCAGCGTGAGCTGTCCACCCTTATCCGCAGCGTCAAGGACCCCCGGGTCACCGGCATGATCTCCGTCACCGCCGTGGACACCACCCCCGACCTGAAGTTCGCCAAAATCTATATCAGCGTTCTGGACAAGAGCGATTGCACCCAGGTGCTCAAGGGGCTCAAGTCCGCCTCCGGCTGGCTGCGCCGGGAGCTGGGTCATTCCCTGAACCTGCGCTATACCCCGGAGTTGACCTTTGTTCGGGACGACTCCATCGATCAGGGTGCTCACATCCTGGATCTGCTCAGAAACCCCGACGTTGTCAAGCCCGCCAACCCGGCCAACGCCGACATCGTGCTGGAGGACTGACCATGGGCAAGCTGAATTACGAGCAGGCTGCCGCCTGGCTGTTGGGGCGGGACAACTTTCTTATCCTGACCCACGTGCGCCCGGACGGCGACACCGTGGGCTGCGCCGCCGGTCTGTGCCGCGCCCTGCGGGAACAGGGCAAGACCGCCCACATCCTGCCCGACCCCAATACCAACGCCATCTATACGCCCTATCTGGAAGGACTGCTCTCCCCCGCGGACTACTGCCCTGACACCGTAGTGGCGGTGGATATGGCCGCCCGCTCCATGTTTCACAATGCGGCAAAACCCTGGCTTGACCGGGTGGACCTGACCTTTGACCATCACCCCTCCCAGGAGTTCTACGCCAAAAACACCTGTTTGGATGCGGATCGTGCTGCCTGCGGACAGTTGATTTACGATGTGGTGCGTCAGTGGGGTACTGTGTCCAAAGAGGTGGCCCTGCCCCTGTATGTGGCCGTGTCCACCGACTGCGGCTGCTTTGTGTATAGCAACACCGACGCCGCCTGTCATCGGGTTGCAGCGGATCTGATGGAGACCGGCATCGACTTCTATCCCATCAACCGCAAGCACTTCCGTACCAAGTCTCTGAAGCGGCTGCAGCTGGAAAGTATGCTCACCGCCGGGATGCAGGTCTTTGACAACGGCACCATCGCCATGGTCACTCTGACGCTGGATATGATCGATTCTGTTCATGCCACTGAGGAGGATCTGGACGACATTTCCGCCTTTGTCGGCCAAATCGAAGGTGTGCGTACCGGCATCACCGTGCGTCAGCTTACCCCTCAGCGCTGCAAAATCTCCCTGCGCACCGAGCCGGGCGATCTGAACGCCAGCAAGGTCTGCGGACTGTTGGGTGGCGGCGGCCACGCCGCAGCGGCCGGTGCCTCTGTGGACGGCTCCCCGGAGGAAACCCAGCACGCCATCCTCTGCGCCATCCGGCAGATACAGAACGAAGGATAAGGAGCAAACTCTATCATTTCGTCAGAGGCCGGCTTTGCCGCGATTGTTCCGATCACAAGGAGTGATTCCATGCCCAATGGTATTATAATTATTGACAAGCCCCAGGAATGGACCTCCATGGATGTGTGCGCCAAACTGCGGGGCATTCTGAAAGAAAAGCGCATTGGCCATGCCGGAACACTGGACCCCATGGCCACCGGTGTGCTGCCCGTCTTTGTAGGCCGTGCCACCCGTGCGGTGGAATTTGCCGACAAGGGCGAAAAGGAATATGTGGCCGGACTGAAGCTGGGCCTTGTTACCAACACGCAGGACACCTCCGGCGAGATACTGGAGCAGCACCCGGTGCAGGTAACTCAGGAACAGTTGGAGTCCGTGTTGTCCCGGTTCCGGGGCGATATTCTGCAAATCCCCCCCATGTTTTCCGCCATTAAGATCAATGGCAAGAAGCTCTACGAACTGGCCCGCAAGGGTCGGGAGGTGGAGCGCCCTGCCCGTCCCGTGACCATTCACTCCCTCACCGTAGAGGAACAGCTTGCCCCGGACGAATTCGTTCTGCGCATCCGCTGCTCCAAAGGCACCTACGTGCGCACTCTGTGCCATGACATCGGTACTGCTTTGGGCTGCGGCGGCTGTATGAGCTCTCTGCGCCGTACTATGGCAGCCGGTTTCACGTTGGAGCACTCTGTCACGCTGGAGCAGCTGATGGGTGCAGAGGATCCCGCCGCTGCGCTGCTCCCGGTGGATGCCTACTTTTCCGATCGCCCGGATTTAAGGCTGAACGCAGACCTTGAAAAAAAGGTGCGCAACGGTATGACCGTTGTCCTTCCTGGGGTAACTGACGGAGAATACCGGGTCTACGGACTGGAAAGCGGTGAGTTTCTGGCTCTGTGCCGGGCAGAAAAGGGAAAACTGATTACCATAAAAAGTTTCTTCCAAGTATAAGATGTGTTAGGGAGCGATTTTACTGTGAACACTCCAAAACGAGTGATTGCTCTGGGATTTTTTGACGGCGTGCACAAAGGCCACGGTGCCCTGCTGCGCCGGGTGACCGAACGCGCCCGGACACTGGATGCCATCCCTACTGCTTTCACTTTTGATGTCCATCCGGAAAGTCTGATTTTGAACCGGGCCACCCCCCTGCTGTCCACCACCGCCGATCGAGCTGACCTGATGCGCCGGCTGTACGGTATTCAAGACGTGATCGTGGCCCACTATGACCGTGAGATGATGAAAACCCCCTGGGAGGCTTTCATTACAGACTACCTGGTCCGGGACTGCGCCGCCGTACATGTGGTGGCCGGACACGACTTCCACTTCGGCTACCGGGGTGAGGGCAACCCCGAGCGTTTAAAGCTGAAGTGCCGTGAACTGGGCCTGGGCTGCGATATCATCCACCCCGTACTTCAGGACGGCATCACCGTTTCCTCTACCTATATCCGCACTCTGGTGGCTCAGGGCGAAATGGAGCGCGCCCGCGCCTTCTTGGGCCATCCTCACACGCTGAGCGAAACGGTGGCCCACGGCAAAAAGCTGGGCAGCGCACTGGGCTTCCCCACCGTCAATCTGCGCATCCCCGCGGGGGTGGTCGTCCCCGCTCACGGTGTATACGCCACCCGGATCTGGGTGGACGGAGAACCCCACATGGCGGTGACCAATGTGGGCAGCCGCCCCACGGTGGATGACGGAGACGCCCTGACTGTGGAGGGCTTTTTGCTGGACTTTGATGGTGACCTTTACGATAAGACCGTCCGTGTGGAGTTCTACAAGTTCCTGCGTCCGGAGGAAAAGTTTCCCTCACTGGACGCCCTGCGCACCGAGATCATGCGCAACGTAGAGCAGACCCGCACCTATTTTCGTTTTGCCGATTTGTAATTTTTCTATCATCCAATATCCGAGGAAAGGATGCCCCGCTTATGGATGTCCACCTGCACCATCATCACACCCATTTCCGATATGAAAAAATGTTCCCCTTCCTGTGGGCCTATGCCGCCATGCTGGGGTTGGCCGGCTTTTTACTGGACAGTCCACGGGATATTTTGAACGGGCTGATCACCATTCTTTTGTCCGAGGACGCTTTGATCACAGACTATGTTCTGATCGCCGGACCGGGTGCCGCCCTTGTGAACTCCGCCATCGTCACCGCCATCAGCATCTGCGTGCTCTATGTGGCAGACGATATCCTCAACGGCATGACCCTGGTGGTCATTGGCCTTATGTCCGGTTTCTCTTTGTTCGGCAAGAATTTTGTCAACATCTGGCCGATCCTCATCGGCACATGGCTGTACACCAGATACCGCAAGGAGCCTCTGGGCGCCTTTGCCAACATCGGTCTGATGGCCACGGCTCTTTCTCCCATCGTCAGCTACATCGCACTGGATAACGGCTGGGGCCACCCGGTGCTTGGCATTGCCGCCGGCATGCTCATCGGCTTCGTTATGCCCCCTCTGGCAGCTTACACCTACCGCATTCAGAACGGCATGAATCTGTACAACGTGGGCTTTGCCTGTGGGTTGCTGGCCTTCATCTTTGTCCCGTTGATGAGCTCTCTGGGCGCTGATCCCACCACCTACTATCGCTGGGCCTCAGGCTACAATGTAGCCTTTTCCATCCTGCTGTCCGGCCTGTGCCTGCTGTTGATCCTGGCCGGATTGTTTCTGGACCACCGCCCGGTCTGGGCCGTCTGGGCGGGCTACCGCCGTCTGCTGCAGACCAGCGGCCGCGCCGCCAGTGACTATCTGCGCATGTTCGGCCACGGCCCCGTCATGGTCAATGCAGGAATCAACGGTCTGATCGGCACCGGCCTCATCCTGGCCATCAATGGTGATCTGAACGGCCCAACAGTTGGCGGCATTCTCACCATCATGGGCTTTTCCGCCTTTGGCAAACATATCTTCAATATCCTGCCCATCATGTCCGGTGTCATTCTGGGCGGTGTTGTGATGCACTGGTCGCTGTCCGACCCGGCAGTGCAGCTGGCCTGCCTGTTCTGCACCACGCTTGCTCCTGTATCCGGCTATTTTGGTTGGCCTTATGGTGTGCTTGCCGGCTTCCTGCACTCCTCCGTGGTTCTGTACACCGGCTCCCCTGTGGCCGGTATGAACCTGTATAACAACGGTTTTTCCGGCGGTCTTGTGGCCATCGTTCTCTATCCCGCCATCATCGCCATCGCCCGCCGCCGCAAGCCCGTCCTTCAGGAGGAGGATTACTTCGAACAGCTGGAGCACGACGAACCCATCGTCCCTCCCGTCCCCCACGAAATCGTGGCGGAAGAAAACGAAATCTGATTTATTCAAGAAAGCAGCAAAAACGCCGCTGTCCGGTCGGACAGCGGCGTTTTTTAGTAACAATCAGAACAGGCCGGTAATCTTGCCATCAGCATCCACGTCGATCCGCTCCGCAGCGGGCACCTTGGGCAAACCGGGCATGGTCATGATCTCGCCGGTCAGGGCCACCACGAAGCCGGCACCGGCAGACACCTTCACCTTATTCACGGTGATCTTAAAGCCCTTGGGCGCACCCAGCTTGGTGGGGTCATCGGACAGGGAGTACTGGGTCTTGGCCATGCACACAGGCAGATTGCCGTAGCCCAGACCTTCCAGACGGTCAATTTCCTTGCTGGCCGCGGAGGAGAAGTCCACGCCGTCCGCACCGTAGATCTTGGTGGCGATGGCAGTGATCTTGGCTTTCAGTCCCTGCTCCAGCTCGTAGGCAAAGTTGAAGTTGCCCTTCTTCTCGTCAATAATACGCAGCACCTCACGGCCCAGCTCCAGACCGCCTTCGCCGCCCTTGCCCCACACCTCAGACAGAGCCACGTTCACGCCGTAAGCGGCGCACTTCTCACGGATCAGATCCAGCTCCGCATCGGTGTCCTGCACAAAGCGGTTGATGGCCACTACGGCAGGCAGGCCGAACACCTTGGTGATATTCTCCACGTGCTTCAGGAGGTTAGGCAGGCCTTTCTCCAGAGCCTCCAGATTCTCCGCGCCCAAATCGGCCTTGGCAACGCCGCCGTTGTACTTCAGTGCGCGGACAGTGGCCACGATGACCACGGCATCAGGAGTCAGACCCGCGGCACGGCACTTGATATCCAGGAACTTCTCTGCACCCAGATCAGCACCAAAGCCCGCCTCGGTAACCACGTAGTCGGCCAGCTTCAGAGCGGTATCGGTGGCGGAAACAGAGTTGCAGCCATGGGCGATATTGGCAAAGGGGCCGCCGTGGACCAGCGCAGGAGTGTGCTCCAGGGTCTGGACCAGGTTGGGCTTGATGGCATCCTTCAGCAGGGCGGCCATAGCGCCCTCCGCCTTCAGATCGCTGGCCAGAACAGGTTTATCCTCAAAGGTGTAGCCCACCACCATGCGGCCCAGACGCTCTTTCAGATCCATCAGGTCGGAAGCAAGGCACAAAACGGCCATGATCTCGCTGGCTACGGTAATGTCAAAGCCGTCCTCACGGGGCACACCCTGCATACGGCCGCCCAGACCGTTGATAATATTGCGCAGCTGGCGGTCGTTCATATCCACGCAGCGCTTCCAGGTAATACGCTTGACATCAATGCCAAGGGCGTTGCCCTGCTGAATATGGTTGTCCAGCATGGCAGCCAGCAGATTGTTGGCCGCGCCGATGGCGTGGAAGTCACCGGTGAAGTGCAGGTTGATATCCTCCATGGGCACTACCTGAGCCCAGCCGCCGCCGGCAGCACCGCCCTTGACGCCAAACACAGGGCCAAGAGAGGGTTCACGCAGGGCAAGGCAGGCCTTTTTACCCAGCTTGGACAGGGCATCCGCCAAACCAACGCTGGTAGTGGTCTTACCCTCACCGGCGGGGGTGGGGTTGATGGCGGTAACCAGGATCAGCTTACCCTTGCGGGGCATGGAGCGCATGGCGGTGATGTCCAGCTTGGCCTTATAACGGCCATACAGCTCCATCTGCTCCTCGTTTACGCCCAGCTCGTCCGCAACGGCGTTAATAGGCAGCATCTGCGTGCTCTGGGCGATCTCAATATCGGTCATCATGGGCAATTCCTCCTTCAGATATCATAAAAATAAGGGCGCACCAAAAATTTGGTGCGCCCAGACGGTCGGCATTTTTGGCATTTCGCCGGTCATACTCCCCGTGGGTCCACCCACTTCCGTCAGTCATATGACCATAGTTACCATATCACGAAATGCCGCTTTTTGTCAACTCTTATTTTGCCCTATAGTCTGCTCATTCAGGCCGCAGAACGATTCTGATCAGCAGTGCAGTGCGATCATCGGCAGCTCCTGCTCCAGAGCTGTCGCAAATCAATGCCCGTGCCAGCTCCTTGGGACTCTCCCCGTCAAAGGATGCCAGCCTGGTCCGCAGATCTTCATCCTCACCGGCAATACAAACTCCGTCGCTGACCATCAAAACACAGTCACCCGGCCCCAGCTTCAACCGGGTGCAATCAGGCCGTATGGAACCCTGTGCACTCACACCCGCAGGCAACGTGTTCCCTGTGATGCGCCGTACTCCATCTCGTGTCCTGACATAGGTTGGCGCTGCCCCGAATTTGTATACTGCTGCCTGCCCTGTGAACAGGTCCACCTGCAGAAGATCCACAGTGGTAAACCCCCCCTCTTCCTCCCCACGCAGAGAAAGGGCGGAATTGAGGATGATCAGCGCGTTTTCCGTCTCCACCCCGGCTTTCAAAAACTGCTCCAGCAGCCGCACCGCAAGCCCACTCTCCCGGTTTGCCGCCGGTCCGCTACCCATACCATCGCACAGCAAAACATACAGTTGTCCGTCCGGACGTTTGAACCATGTCCCGGCATCCCCGCTCACGGTCTCCCCGTCTTTTTTGCCGGCTGCGATCCCCGCCAACGCCATCAGAGGCTCGTTCTGCACCAGCAGCAGATACCGATCATCCGTATCCTCTTCCTTGCGCATGGAGACCCCCAACAGGTCAGACAGCACTTTGATCTCCTGTGCTCCGCTCAGACTCCGGCGCGCCGGCCCACCGATGCGCAGCCGCAAATGCCGGTCCCGGTCATAGAAAACCGCCACCTCTCCCTCAAGCCCCAGTACCGCAAGATGCTGCCGCACCCGCCGCTCCCGGGGCAGGTCCGGTGTCAGTTCCTGACCCAGTTCCGCTGCGGCTTCCTCCAAAATATCTGAGATCTGCCTATACTGACGGCACACCGCCTGCCGGCTGTCCCGAATTCTGCTGTTATACTGCCGCCGATAGAGCAGGGCGGTCAGTTCTTCGTTGATCGCACTCAGAAAATCAGAAAACCTGACACAGCGGCTGGAAAAGTGGTTTGGGAAATCCGCCGCCTCTCCCCTGCCGCGATCCAGCATACTCTGGGTTGCATCGTTAAGCGCATTGACCGTGGTCACATAATCCCGCTCCCAGCAGGTCCCCCGCAGCTCGCACTTGCGGCATACCCGGTCCGCTGCCCGGTCAAACACGACCGCAGTGTCCTCCTCGTTGACAGTGGGACGCTGAAAGGAACTGCGCAGGCTCTCATACAGTGTGCGAAAGGCTCGGGACGTAGCATCCAGACGGGCACAAAGATATTCCGTTGCCCGACCGTCTGCGCTCATTCCCTCTGCCCTGATGAGCTGCGCCCCCAACCGACGCATGAAAGAACCCGGAATCAACAGGAACAGGATGCACGCCCCCACGCCCTCGTAAAGAATTGCCAGCTCCAGTCCATTGTTCCACAACCACAGTACCCCGGCCGCCTCTGCCAGCACAAACCGCACCCCTGTATGCCACCGCCGCTCACTGCGCCAAAGGCCGGCGGCCAGTCCTGCCACACCAAATGCCATGGCATACAACACTCGACCCGCCATCAGGTCCAGTGCCAGCCCCAATCCTACCCCCAGAGCCGCCCCCAGACCTGCACCGCCCTGCCATGCACAGGCTAAGACCATCACTCCGGCCAGCATCCGCCCCAGTGAAATGTCAGCAAATATATTCAAATCGGCCAGAGACACCAGCACCGCAGCCAGCAGAAATGCGCCGCCCAGCCGCCTGTCTTGACCGCGGATATCCTTTGTCGGTTCCAGTGCAGCCCGAAAACTGTAAGCGGCCAGAGCGGTCAACACCATCTCCAGTGCAAACCATATTACATCCTGGGCCCGCCATCCTTTTTGAGACAGATAAATAAATCCGGTACAGCCATTCATGACCGCCGTCACTGTCGGCATGGCCCAGGGCAGACGGTACACTTTCACATCGTAAAAGGCAAAGGCCACGGCAAAGGTAAGAATGGCGGCGGAAACATAGCGCAGGCC
>SVLE01000066.1 GCA_015068065.1 Oscillospiraceae bacterium
ATGGTACCCCCGCCCACACCATCAAACTCTTCGGCGTGGTCAACCGCTACGACCTGCGCAAAGAGTTTCCTATCCTCACCGTCCGCAAGCAGTTCCTGAAGTCCGCTGTGGACGAGCTGCTGTGGATCTGGCAGAAGAAGTCCAACAACATCCACGAGCTGGGCAGCCACGTGTGGGACGCCTGGGCGGATGAGAGCGGCTCCATCGGAAAGGCCTACGGCTACCAGTTGGGGGTGAAGCACCACTATCCCCAGGGGGATATGGACCAGGTGGATAAGGTGCTGTGGGACTTAAAGAACGACCCCGGCTCCCGCCGCATCCTTACCAGCCTCTATAACCACCACGACCTGTCCGAGATGGCACTGTACCCCTGCGCGTACAGCATGACCTTCAACGTGTCGGGCAACACCCTCAACGGCATTCTGAACCAGCGCTCCCAGGACATGCTCACCGCCAACGGCTGGAACGTGATGCAATACGCCGTCCTGCTCCACATGATGGCCCAGGTGTCCGGCCTGGAGGCGGGCGAGCTGGTGCACGTCATTGCCGACGCCCACATTTACGACAAGCACGTTCCCGTGGTGGAGGAGCTCATTGCACGTACCCCCTTCGACGCACCTAAGTTCACTCTGGACCCCGAGATCACCGACTTCTACGCCTTCACCAAGAACAGCGTGAAGCTGGAGGGCTATCAGGCTCATCCTCTGGACCAGAAGATCCCCGTGGCCGTATAAGGAGAGAAAACTATGAATCTCATCGTAGCGGTGGACCGCAATTGGGCCATCGGAAAGGGCGGCGACCAGCTGATCTACATCCCCGCCGACCTGAAGCGCTTTAAGGAACTGACCATGGGCCACCCGGTCATTCTGGGCCGCAAGACCCTGGCCACCTTCCCCGGCGGACGGCCCCTGAAGGGGCGGCGCAATCTGATTTTGTCCCGCAACCCGGATTTTGCCCCGGAGGGGGCGGAGGTCTTTGCGGATGCGCAGGCCCTGCTGGCGGCGGCACCGGAGGATGCCTTTGTCATCGGCGGCGCTTCGGTGTACCGGGACCTGCTGGATAAGTGCGACACCGCCTATGTGACCAAAATCGACGGGGAGTACCCCGCCGACTGCTGGTTCCCCAATCTGGACGCGGACCCGAACTGGGTCGTAACGGAGGAGTCGGAGCCCCTCGACCATGAGGGAACGGCCTTCCGGTATGTGACCTACAAGCGGAAATAAGAATATGAGAAGGGGCTGTCTCACTAGGCAGCCCCTTTCATAATTTGAGGAAAAATACGACGGCCAGCTCTGTAAAAGAGCTGGCCGAAGGTGTATTATTTAAGTGTGAAATCAAACAAAACACAGGTAGATTATACAGTGTACGGGGCTGGATATCAAGTCTGCCTTCCAATTCATATGGAAAAAATAATCCCGTCAGACGAACCGGTGAGATTGCTCAGTGCTGTTTTGGAGGAGTTGGATTATAGTAAGCTGGCAGCAACATACTCCCGCAAGGGGAGAATCGAGTACTCACCGAGTCTGTTGTTCAAGATCGTGGTGTATGCCTGTACCCGGAGGATCTACAGTTCCCGGGAGATTGAACTTGCCTGCCGAGAGAATGTAAATTTCATGTATCTTCTGGAAGGTCAACGTGCACCAGATCATAATACCATTGCGCGGTTTCGCAGTGAGCATCTGCCGGAAGCGGTGGAGGATCTGCTGAGTCAGATGGTAAATCTTCTGGCATCCTATGGAGAAATATCATTTGAAGAATCTGCCGTATTCATCGATGGGACAAAGATCGAAGCAAATGCAGGCAGATATACTTTTGTGTGGAAGGCAAAAGTGAGCAAAAATCAGATAAAGCTGGGAGAAAAAATCACAAGAGAACTACCGCTGCTTTTGGAAAAGGCCGGGGCAGATATTGTTCTGCCCAAACAGATCACAGTGCAGTTGCTGAAAAAACTACGAAAGCGGCTGTATGCTGAAAAAGAACAGCGTCAGGTGAAATTTGTACACGGCAAAGGACACCGCAAGAATGGTCTGCAAAAAGCAATCGAAACACTGAACGAGTGGCTGGAACGTCTGAAGCGGTACAATCTGGATATCCATATCTGCGGAGAGCGAAACAGCTACAGCAAAACAGATCCGGACGCCACATTTATGCACATGAAAGAGGACCACATGAGGAACGGTCAGTTAAAGCCGGCTTATAATGTGAATGTGGCAACCGTCAGTGAATACATCATAGGAAACTATATCTCAGCAGACAGATCAGACAGCAGGACCTTTATCCCGTTTTTGGATGAGCTGTGCAGAAAGCATCCGGTGAAGCGTGTTGTGGTAGATTCCGGCTATGAGAGTGAAGAAAATTATCGCTACGCCGACGAGAACGAACAGCTGTCTCTGTTTGTAAAGCCATCCAACCATGAGCAGAAAAAGACGCGAAAATATCAGACAGACATTGGTCGCAGAGAGAATATGCCCTATGACGCAGAAAAGGATGAGTACACCTGTGCGCAAGGCAAAAAGTTATCTGCAGTCTCGACTAAGATGAGGAAATCCGAAAGTGGATATACGCAGGAAGTTACCGTATACGCATGTTCGGATTGCAAAGGCTGCCCGCTGAAAGAAAAGTGCATCCGCCAAAAGAAGACGGATAAAACGCCATTAGAAGACCGTGTAAAACGGCTGAATGTGTCAAAATACTTTTTGGCTCAGCGGGAGTCCATGGAGAAAAAGATATCCACAGAGGAGGGTATCTTACTCCGCATCAACCGCTCGATCCAGGCAGAAGGTGTTTTCGCCACGATCAAGGAAGATATGAACTTCCGACGATTCATGATGCGCGGAAAGAAAAATGTAACGGTAGAGTGGCACCTGGTAAGCATGGCATATAACATACTGAAGCTACACCATAAAATACAAAAAGGCCGGTTGGGAAGACACCTAATTGTTCCAAAGGCTGCATAGCGCAAAAACGAAGAAAACAGTGTACTTTTGAGAGGAGAAATCACATCTCCTCTGATTAAGTGCGCTGTTTTTCTTCACATTTTCCTAACAATTGTTGAAAAAGAGGCGCTGCCTCTCATGATCTCTGCAAATCATTTTGAGACAGCGCCTTTTCTGGAGGTGCCACCCAGATTTGAACTGGGGAGTGGAGCTTTTGCAGAGCTCTGCCTTACCACTTGGCTATGGCACCACATGGAGCAGAACAGCTCCAATAAAAAATTGGAGCGAGTGACGAGGCTCGAACTCGCTACCTCCACCTTGGCAAGGTGGCGCTCTACCAGATGAGCTACACTCGCATTTATGGCTCCCCCGCGGATTGCTCCGCGAGGGAGATGGTGCCTCCGGTCGGAATCGAACCAACGACACGAGGATTTTCAGTCCTCTGCTCTACCAACTGAGCTACAGAGGCAAATGTGGCGACGCGGAAGGGACTTGAACCCTCGACCTCCGGCGTGACAGGCCGGCGTTCTAACCAACTGAACTACCGCGCCACATCTATGGTGGGAACAACAGGGCTCGAACCTGTGACCCCATGCTTGTAAGGCATGTGCTCTACCAGCTGAGCTATGCTCCCATGTCCGCCCGCTCTCGCGACGGCTTGCTTATTATACTAAACCTCTCCACTCTTGTCAACAGCAATTTCAAAATTTTTCTGTAAAAATTTTTTCTTCATTTTCGCTCCTCACTGGGCAAAATATACCGTCTTTTTCAGGTTGATTCATCCCTTCTTGACATTCCATTTCACCAATGACATAATGAACTCACTTCAACTCAATAAACACGCAGAACAGCCCACCTCAATGGGCGTTCAAAGGAGGAACCCACATGATGAACGGTCAAATTAAGCGCATCGGTGTTCTGACCAGCGGCGGTGACGCCCCCGGCATGAACGCGGCAGTCCGTGCCGTCGTCCGCACCTGCGTCAGCCAGGGTGTGGAATGCATTGGCATCCGCCGCGGCTGGAGTGGTCTGATCAACAGCGACTTCGTCC
>SVLE01000027.1 GCA_015068065.1 Oscillospiraceae bacterium
CAAGTTTCTTTTTCATAATAAAACCTCCTAAAAAAATCAGGGCCGAGGCCACCAACGACCCCGGCCCCGAATGGGGGGAACTTATTAAGCACCCCGGAGGATGCCTAAGAGATAAGCTGCGCCTTTCCTGATGGACAGCACAGTTACCACCACAGGCACGACCAAGGGGAGAATTTCCATGATCTCGGCGTAGATAAAGCCGAATCCCTCAACGGCCAGTTCACTCGCTAACACAAAAAATCACCCCTTTGTCAGTTTTGGCGTCATCAGGCACCTCTCAGAGTACCCATCAGGAAGCCGATGCCCTTACGGATAGCGATGCAGGAAATCGCAACGGGCAGGACGATAGGCAGCACGCCGACGATCTCGGCAGTGATGCCGGTCATAGTCACGTTGGCCAGAGCAGTGGCCAGAACGCTGGTAGCAGCACCTTCCATGGTTTAACCTCCTCTCAAATGAAAATCCTGAGTAACTTATAAACCAACGAGCCAATTTTCAGGATGATCCACACGACACCGAAAGCAAAGATGTACATGCAATAAGTGTTGATGGATTCCAGATAATCCAGCTCGGTAGGTCCCACATTTTCGACCTCCACTATCTCCCCTGCTACCTCTTCCCCATCGGTCTGAGGTTCAGGATCAGGGAGGTTGGAAGTCTCTTCGATGACTTCCGTGGACGGCTCTTCCTGCGTCAGCTCCGGGCCGGTAGCACCGGCAGGGATCAGAGCCACACCCAGCACCGCAGCCATCAGAAGCAGCAGCGCAGCTTGTTTTGTCATGTGCAAAACCCTCCTATTTCGTGCATGGCCCGAACACCGTACCATACCCGAAAACTATCTTTGTCGCGCCTGGGCCCGCCGACCGGGGCCCCTCTTGGCCGGTGCGCTCCCTGGCCTCCCTTTACGGCAGCCGTTGCCCCTTCCCTACTATTCCTGGGGGTTGTTGCTGCGCCTGCGGGCGCGGAATGAGCCACACTCAGCAGGGCCCGCTGATGGAAAACTCGGAACCTGGGGAAAAGGCTGTGGAAATCCTCGGGTGCCTGCGTTTCCCACAGCCTTTCCCACAGAACCCGAGTTTACCACAGCACCCTGCTTCGCTTAGGCTCCGTCCTCTGCGCTCCGTGCCGTGGGGAGAGAGGTGTACTTGCTGCGCCTACGGCGGGGATTGCTGCCCATGGGGACGACTGTCCCGTTTCGGGGCCAGCCCTGGGAGCTGCCAGCGGGGTTGGCCCCGGACGGCGGGCCCCCTACAGCGCGAGAATGTTGACGTTTTCGCCTTACTTCTTGTCAGGCTTTGCAGCGGGAACGGCTACGAGATCGACCTCACCGCAGTAACCGATATCGATCAGCTTCAGAGTGGGCTTGCCGTCTTTGGAGATGGACATGGTGAAATAGCCGTCATAGATACCGGGGACACACTTGACGTTCTCCCAGCAGCCAACGGGGATAGACCCCTTAGCGGGCCGTTGGCCGAGGGAGCCGTCAGGGGACATCATGGGGGCGAGAGAATCGCCGTACAGATAGGACACGGAAATACCGGAGTTGGTAGTACCGTTGTCACCGGGCATAGCGTACTTGGACGCATACAGCAGCACGATCTTGGTCTTGGTTTCAAAGTTTGTCATAGTAAATACCTCTTTCGATTTGTATTACATCGGCCTTGGGCCGTATGTTTCAGTTTTGGGACTTCCAGATGGAGAAAAGACGCTTGGGAATCTGATAGCCGGCTTCCCGGCAATAGTCCTGGAGCTGCAAGTTGATTTTCTGCTGACAGACCAGGTCAAACTGGTAACGGTTGTTAAGCTCTTCAAGCTTAGCGTTTCGAGCTTCCAGCTCCTCTACCCTGCTGCGCAGCTCTTCCACTACGCGGGCATCCTTGAGGCTGACCTCAAGCCTTATGATTTTCGGAAGTGTCATGGGAACAAAAGCGGGCCAGTAAAATAGCCCAAAAGGAAAATGCAAAACAGCATCAATAAGTACGCGAGAATCGACCAGAATCTATCAAACATCTCTCGATACCTCCTTAGCTGCTGCCTTTTCATCAAAGACGTGGAAACCGCAGAAGTCACAGACGCCCGGAGTTTCATGTTTCAGACAGATGCTTTCGCATGGGGTACTTTCCGGGCATTGACCACGCCAGGGGCAACGACAGAAATTAGTCATCCAGGCACCCCCACGCATCATAGGAACGCCACCAAACACATTCCTCACAGGGATTAAAACCACAAGATAGGACACCCTCATACTCATCGGCAGCATCACAAGGACACCAGTCGTTACAGCCATCCGACCACTCAGGTCGAGTACAACGATAACTCATATACATTCCCCCCAGAATGATTTGTAATTACCCCCTAGCACCTGACCAAGCAATTTCCGGGTGGTCGTGTCTTTTACATGGGGATTACCTTTCGGACTTACCCAATACCCAGAACCATAAAACGGGTGCGCTCATCTTGTCGGGGCTTCGTTCGGCCTCCCCTCCCCTGCTGGAGAGGGGGAGCCTTTGTGTTAGCCGACTTATCAGCTAAATTCAATATAGCTGAGATGTAAGCTAAAGTCAATAGTCGAAATGTGAGCTATGGTAAAATTCAGCAAAAGCACCAAAGGAGTTTAGTCCATGGAATACTACGACAGAATTAAAGCCCTCAGAGAGGACAACAACCTAAATCAGACCGCCGTAGCAAGATTACTCGGAACATCCCAGAGCTATTACAGCGAGTACGAATTAGGAAAACGCACTTTACCTATCCATCACCTAAAAACTCTTTGTGCGTATTATCATGTTTCCGCCGACTATATCCTTGGCCTTCCCCGTGGTATGGACTGGCCCCGATGAGGAGTGATTACCTGTGAGCAGTCCTGTATATTACGCGATCTTAATTGCCCTTCTAGCAGCTCTAATAATTGTTCTGGTGTTGCTGATCAGGAAGCGCAAACGTGAAAACGAAAACATAAAGCGTTACATGGAACAGATGGAAAAGCTTCGAGCCGAGCGAAGAGCCGAAGGGGAAAAGAAAAAGACCCACTACTCCACCTATAACGAAGCAGAGCAGCCGGTCACAAAATGGAGACACGGAAGAACATACGTCGATGATAACCGGCAAGCACCCAAGTATGCAGCCGGTGACGATATGGACAGTCTCAGAAGAGAACGAAACGCAGAAGAAACCTCCTACACTCCGTTTATTCTGAGTGCCGTCGCTCTGATCTGCGCTATAGCAATCTTTACAGGTTCTCAAAATGGAATTAAGCTACCATCTATTTCTACAGAAAATACTGCTGAAAAATTGAACGTGGATATAACATCTGCAACTTACATCAACCAGAACACATCAATTCTCGTTGCACTTAAATTCAAAAACGAATCTATCAATACTTGTTATAATATCGTAACCACTGTAAATCTGACTGTTGAGAATGAAGTAATCAACTCGGAAAAACATACCATCGCAGCTATACCGGGCGGAATTGAAAAGAACGAAACAATATCAATTGCAATCCCAGAAGAATATCAAGATGATTCAATCACAGTAAACTTCAAGAGTAAGTACTCATGGAAAAACACATAAAAAAGGGAGCCGTAACGGCTCCCTTATGCTATAATCAGGTTATTAAATTTTCAGAAAGGAGAAGTCGGGCACCCACGTCAACACTGTAACTTTTCTTTTTATTTTGTTGACTTGATAGAGTGCACGGACACCTCCTCTTCTCAAGAATATTAATTCATATCAACGCCGCCAGAGCTTCCCGAATATTTGAAACTCGAATCAGCTCCAAACCATCCGGAACGATCAGCTTGCCCTGAGTTCTCTTGGGAATCAAACATTTTGTAAATCCAAGCCGCTGAACCTCTGACAGCCGCTGTCCCAGTGCGCTGACCGCACGCAATTCTCCGGTCAGACCAACTTCTCCAATGGCAGCCAAATCGTGCGGAACTTCACGGTCACGGAAGCTGGATGCCATGGCTAAGACGGCTGCAAGGTCAGCAGCCGGCTCATCCAATGACAGTCCACCAATCACATTCATATACGCATCACAATTGCTCAGCATCAATCCGCCGCGCTTTTCCAATACAGCCAATAACAGCATAGATCGGTTATAGTCAAAGCCATTGCTGACTCGTCTGGGATTTCCCAGGCTGCTCGGAACAACCAGTGCTTGGATCTCAGCCAGGACCGGTCGTGCACCTTCCATTACACATGTCACACAGGTCCCGGGCGTATCTTTGGGCCGACCTGCCAGCAACGCTTCCGATGGATTCGGGACTTCGGCCAGTCCTCCGTCCTCCATCTCAAATACGCCGATCTCATTCGTTGCTCCGAAACGGTTCTTGGCTGCCCGTAAAATGCGGTAAGCCATGTGGCGCTCACCCTCAAAATACAGCACACAGTCGACCATATGTTCCAGAACTTTTGGGCCTGCGATCGCCCCTTCCTTGTTTACATGGCCAATCACAAAAACAGTGATTCCGTTACCTTTTGCCAACTGCATCAGCGCCATGGTACACTCTTTGACCTGACTGATACTGCCAGGAGCCGAACTGATGTCACCATTATATAAGGTCTGGATCGAGTCCACGATCAGAACGTCAGGCTTTGTTTCACGCACTGCGTCCATGATATTTTCAAGGTTCGTTTCCGCCAGAAGAGACAGCCCCTCCCCTTTTACCTTTAATCGCTCTGCACGCAGCTTGATTTGCCGCTCAGATTCCTCACCGGACACATACAAGACATGGGCAAACTGACATAGACTATCACAAATTTGAAGCATCAGCGTAGATTTTCCGATACCAGGCGCTCCACCGACCAGAACAAGGGATCCTTTTACTGCACCACCGCCCAGAACGCGGTCCAGTTCTCCCATTCCGGTCCGGAAACGAAGCTCATTCGTTACCTCCACATCCCGCATGGCCTTCGGTTTATTGACCGCGATCCCTGCCCTGCTTCCACGTCCATCAACAACCGATGTCCGCTTAGAAACCTTCTCAGCCGGGCGCTCCACTACGGTGTTCCATGCACCGCAGGCAGGGCATTTTCCCTGCCATTTCGGCATCTCATTGCCACAATCAGTACAGAAAAAAATGGTTTTGCTCTTCATGGCTGTCCACTCTTTCTTCTTTGGATATAGCGTAATTATAACAGATTATTCCGTTCATGTAAATCAAAAAGCGAAACATATGTTCTTTTCATGCTGACAGAACCGGCGCAAGAACCATGGCCAGCTTTTTCTGATAGTCTGTCTGCTGCAGCAGCTGTTCTTCCTCTGGATTGCTTAAAAAACCGCACTCAATCAGAATGGCCCGGTTTTCAACATGATTCAGGAGGTATACACTTTTCGGAATTTGTTTTACCTGTCTGGTGTTTTGAGGCTGTAGCAAATCCCGCAATGCGCACTGTACTGCATCCGCCAATTCCCGCGACCCACTGGTAGATGCGTAAAAGGTTTGAGCTCCCTGGTATTTTGATTCGGAATAGCTGTTCTGATGAATACTGACTAAAACTGCAGTGGGATTTGCATTGACGATCGTGGCTCGTTTTTTTAAATCAGACACCTTCTTTTCCCGCAGCGTGACCGCACTGCTGTTATGCAGCGAGACATCCTCTTGCCTGAGCATCAAAGGACACTCTCCCAGCAGGCCAAGCATCTGGTCCAGACGAAGCGTGATCTCAAGGTTGATCACGCTCTCCTTTTCGCCGGACAACGATACAGCGCCACCGTCCTCTCCGCCATGTCCGGCATCCAGGATCAGTGCCGGAGAATCGATCCTTTGCGTCATAACGACCTCATACCACACCTCCCCACAGCGAACACAGAGGAAAAAAATCAGGAGCGCAACTAACAGCCTCCAAACTATCTTTCTTCGCTGCTTGCACATTCCATATCACCTCACCCATTACGATATTGTTCGAGGCCAGCCAGATATACCTGAACCGAACAGTTTTTCTTCCTGCGCATAGGATGATTTGGAGCGGCTCATGGTCGCCCAACACCAATATCAAGGAGGGAATTTCCCTTGCAGTACGAACCCGGAGCTTCCTGTCCAATGCCAAATACCTGCCCCGACCATTTCGGATCACAGCCGTCCTGTGCTAATTTGGCATTTTCCTATGTCCCCATGCAGCAAAAAAACGCAAAACGCTATGACCAGACCGACGCGCTGAGCAACGGAACGCTGTTTCCTGGTCTGAACCTCCCCTTCCATCTAAAAACAGAAGCCAGTACTTTGCCCTCATCCGATCCAATGACCGAACTGCAGGCACTGGAATTTGTAGTCCTGGAACTGGGCTTGTATCTGGACACCCATCCAGATGATGAGGAGGCTTTCTCTCTGTTCCGCCAGTATGCAGCAATGGAAAAGGCCGCAAAAACGGCCTATGAAGCTAAATTTGGCCCTTTGTTCCAAGCCAACAGTGCAGCAAACAGCAGCTATCGCTGGCTGGACGGACCATGGCCCTGGAATTATGAGCGAAATGAGGTGAAGTGAGATGTTTATCTACGAAAAAAAGCTGCAATTCCCAGTAAAAATCGCAAATCCTAACCCTAAACTCGCTTCCTTCATTATCAGTCAGTACGGCGGCCCTGACGGGGAGCTGGGCGCTTCCATGCGTTACCTGTCCCAGCGTTATTCCATGCCCTATGACGAGGCAAAGGGGCTCTTAACCGATATCGGTACCGAAGAGTTGGGGCATTTGGAAATGGTCGCAGCCATTGTCCACCAGCTTACCCGAAACCTGACCGATGAACAGGTTCGCCAGGATCCCTTGTTTGCCAGTTATTTTGTGGATCATACCACCGGTGTTTATCCTACCGCAGCGTCTGGTTTCCCTTGGACAGCCGCCTCGATCCAATCCACCGGAGACGTGATCGCTGATTTGACAGAGGATCTGGCCGCCGAACAAAAGGCACGCAAAACCTATGACAACATTCTTCGCCTTTCCGATGACCCTGACGTCAACAATGTCATCAGGTTCTTGAGAGAGCGTGAAGTCGTGCATTTCCAAAGATTTGGCGAGTGCCTACGCAGCTGTAAAGAAAAGATGGATCAGAAAAATGTCTATCTTTATAACCCTGCGTTTGACCGCTCCCCTGCCATTCTGCCTCGATCCAATCATAAAAATTGATCAAAAAACCGGACCTATGAAAATAGGTCCGGTTTCTAAGTGATAGCATTTACCGCGGGAACCGCAGTAAATACAGCCATGGCGGCCGCCTTTGTTACCAAAGCTGTCCCGGCAGTTTCAGCTTTTCCTTGTAAGGAAAGCGTTTATCAAATTCCTCTGCTTCTCCCTCATCCACGAAATATCCTGAGGGTGTTGCGTACTCGCCGGTGATACCGTCCAGATACCCCGGACTGAGTTCCTTGCACAGGAAGAAGGACGCATCCTCCCCTTCCGGCAAACCGTGATAGCGGATACCAAAGCGGGAAGCATAGGTAAATCCGCTCTTACCGTAGAAATCGATGTTTCCTTCAAAACACACAGCACCTGCGCCCAGCTTCGCAGCCCGCTTCAGAGAGTAGTCCAGAAGAATCTTTCCGTACCCTTTAAGCTTCAACTCCGGTGCGATGCAGATGGGGCCCATAGTCAAAATGGGAATACTACGGCCATCATCTGCGGCAATGGATGCGCACATGAAGATGTTTTGTCCAATAATCATGCCGTTCTTCTCCATCACGAAATCCAGTTCCGGAATGAAGGCTGGATCATCCCGCAGGCAGTGCAGCACATAGTGCTCCAGACAGCCAGGACGGTACACATTCCAAAAGGATTCCCGTACCAGATGTTCCACTTCGGTATGGTCTTTGCTTGTTTCCAAACGAATGATACAGTCATTTTTCATGGGGTTGACCTCCTAAAACTGTTGACTTTCAATCCTGGGAGGCTTGCGGAAAATGTTTTGGCAAACCTCCCGGTCAGCCCACACTCTCCAAGGTGTTGTTCTTTTTCAAACAGCAGTCTCCTTAAAAATAAAAATATATCATCAGGCCCGCAGGCCGAATGAACAACGAATTCAAGAAAGGCATAATTAAGCGCAATCCTTCATGAACATTCTAACATATTTCAGGTTTGAGCGCAATTCGAAATAAATTTTCCATCACTCAACTTATTTCAAAACTACTCTTGAAATATTTTCCATAAAAGTATATAATCGTACCAACAAAACAGGGGAGCTCGTGTGCGGGCTGAGAGGAAGTCATCAAACTTCGACCCTTTAACCTGATGCGGATAATGCCGCCGTAGGAAGTCACATTTAAGGATTTTTTACAGGAGGCATCCGAAAGGTTGTCTCCTGTTTTTTGTTTTGGAAAGGAAGTGATCGTGTTTCGCACAGCGGTGCGGCAGGTGAAGGGGAGCGCCTTGGCCTGACAAGAGCGATGGGAAGCCGTGTTCCGGCGTGAGAGGAGGCCAGTGAGCCTCGACCGACCTGTGATCAACACAGGATAGCAGACACAACTACAAATTCAAGGGAGCTTGCAACAGCAGGCTGAGAGGAGGGTGTTGTTCCCTCGACCTGACCTGATTTGGATAATGCCAACGTAGGGACGAATCGTAGAATCGACATAGATTCAGCCGTGGAGTGCCAGTTGGTATTCCACGGCTTTTGTTTTGCCGCAGGCTCCCGAACCGGAACAAGGAGGAATCACATGAAAAAAGCATCAACCCGAAAGATGGTACTGACAGCCATGCTGGCCTGTCTGGCCTTTGTCCTGAACACCTTCGTCTACTTCCCTGCTATGGCACCTTTCCAGCATTTCGTTAACGCCCTGTCCGCCGTTTTTGTGGGTCCCTGGTACGGCGCAGCGGCCGGTTTTCTCACTGGTGTCATGCGTATGCTGTGCGGCAGAGACATCGGTTCAGTCGTGGGTGCCGTTTTCGGCCCTATCCTGGGCGGCTTACTGTACCGGAAGTTCAAATCCTTTGGGGCCGTATTCGTGGGCGAGGTCATTGGCACTGGCGTGGTCAGCGCCATTGTGGTCTACCCCCTGATGAAGCTGTTTTACGGTTTGGATGTTCAGCACTGGTACTATTATATCCCCTTCTATACCCCCTCTGCCGTCATGGGTGCGGCTATGGGTGTTGCGACGCTTCTGATTCTAAAGCGCAGCGGTGTGCTGCACCGCATGCAAGATATGCTGGAACGATAAGGAGGTTTTTATGGAACTATTTGACGTATTGGAGCAAGTCCGAACCAAGGCTCCTCTAATTCAGTGCATCACCAATTTCGTCACAGTCAATGACTGTGCAAACATTCTGTTGGCAGCAGGCGCCTCCCCTACCATGGCGCAGGACATCCGGGAAGTGGAAGAAGCTGTTGCCGACGCAGACGGACTGGTCTGTAATCTGGGCGCGATTGACCTTGTAGACTCTATGATTTTAGCCGGAAAACGAGCTAATGAACTGGATATCCCCGTTGTTCTTGACCCGGTGGCGGCGGGCGGAACTATGATACGGCGGGAGTTTTCCGCAAGATTGTTGGAAGAAGTTCACTTTACCGCCATCCGTGGCAATGCTTCGGAGATCCGTGCTCTGGCCGGACAAATGAGCCGCGGCAGTGGTGTGGACGTAGCGGCATGGGATACCATTACCCTGGAAAATCTGCCCCAGTCTGTGGAGCTGATTTCTGATCTGACCCGGAGAACCCATTCGATCATAGCTGTGTCCGGCGTGATCGATGTGGTATCTGACGCAACACAGACCGTATTACTGCATAACGGCTGCGCCACCATGTCCCGCATTACAGGAAGCGGATGTATGCTCACCACTTTGATCGGCGCATTTTGCGCCGCCGCGCCGGAGCATCCCTTTGAAGCTACCTGTGCCGCCATGGCTGTCATGGGCATCAGCGGGGAAATCGCAGAGGAAAAGCGCCTGCAAAACAAGACCGGAAACGCAACTTTCCGAACCGATCTGATTGACGCCGTATTCAACCTGACCGAACAAGAATTGAAAGAGAGGATTCGTTATGAAGTTTACAAGAGATGAGATTCGCAATGCCATGCTGCTCTATGCCGTCACTGACCAGATGTGGCTGAAAGAGGGCGAAACTCTGGCTGATGTTGTGAAGGCTGTTTTACAGAACGGTGCCACATTCCTTCAGATTCGTGAAAAAGATTTGGCAGAGGATGCTTTTGAAGCGGAGGCAGAGCGACTGAAAACGCTGTGTGCACAGCATGGAGTTCCCTTCGTTGTGAATGACAACGTAGAGATTGCTCTGCAATGCGATGCAGACGGTGTCCATGTAGGACAGTCCGACATCAGGGGACGAGACATTCGCGCCATAATTGGCCCAGACAAGATCCTCGGCATTTCCGCAGGCACCGTTGAAGAGGCTGTGGCGGCGGAAAACGCAGGTGCGGATTACATCGGTGTGGGTGCGATTTTCACAACCAGCACTAAGAAAAATGCCCGCAGCATGACCATGGAGCAGCTGAAAGAAATCGTATCCTCCGTATCTATTCCTGTGGTGGCCATTGGTGGTATCAGCGCCGAGAACATCCTGCAGCTTCGCGGCAGCGGCGTAGACGGTGTGGCCGTGGTTTCTGCTATCTTTGCGGCGGGAGACCCCGGCAAGGCAACAGCTGAATTGCTGAAGCTGGCAGCGGAAATGGTGGCCTTCCATGGATAAGCGTTTCGCGATTTTTGATATGGACGGCACACTGGTAGACTCCATGTCCTACTGGAGGAATCTGGCTTCGGAGTTTCTGCAGAGCAAGGGAATTCCCGAAGTCTCCCCTACTGTGTCAGAACGAATCAGACCAATGACCATGACAGAATCTGCCTCCCTGTTTATCGAGGAATACGGTTTGAACGGTACAGCGGAAAGCGTTGCTGCCGAGATGAATGCAATGATGGATGAGCACTACCACAAAGATATTCCGCTTAAAGCCGGTGTAGCCTCTTATCTGGATGCGCTGCATCTCAGAGGAGTCACCATGTGCGTGGCCTCCGCTACGGCGGAAGATCTGATGGATGCTTGCCTGACCCGCTTGGGTGTTGCGCACTACTTTTCCTTCCTGCTCTCCTGCGAGACGACCGGTGTAGGCAAGAGCCGACCGGATGTGTACTTTGAAGCCGCAAAGCGGCTGGGCACACAACCAGAAGACATTGCCGTGTTTGAAGATGCCCTTTACGCGGCAAACACATCCAAGCAGGCCGGATTCTACACGATTGCTGTCCGGGATGACAGCAATCAACCACACTGGGAGACCCTGATATCCCTTGCAGACGAGAAAATTCTCGACTGGCAGACGGCTGCGCAGACTCTATAAATTCGGGGATCACTCCCCCGCGGCGCATCGGGGGCACCACCTTGCGCCGCGTAAGAAAACGATGCTGAAAACGAAAGGAGTTAAAAACATGAAAACAGCATTGACCATTGCAGGCAGCGACTGCAGCGGAGGCGCTGGGATCCAGGCCGACATCAAGACCATGACCGCAAACAGCGTTTATGCCATGAGCGCAATCACGGCTCTAACGGCCCAGAACACCACCGGCGTTTCAGACATTCTGGAGGTACCACCTGCCTTCCTCGCCAATCAGCTGGATGCCATCTTCACAGACATTTTCCCGGATGCGGTAAAGATCGGTATGGTTTCATCCGTGCCGCTGATCGAAGTGATCGCAGAAAAGTTGCGCCAGTATGGCGCAAAGCACATTGTGGTGGATCCTGTCATGGGCGCCACCAGCGGCGCAAAACTGCTGAAGGACAAAGCCTTACAGGCGCTGACGCAACAGCTGTTGCCTTTGGCGGAGGTCTGTACGCCCAACATTCCCGAGGCGGAAATTCTAGCCAATATGCGTATCACTTCGGCAGAGGATATGATCGCTGCTGCAAAGATCATCAGCGAGCGCTACGGCTGTGCCGTTCTGTGCAAAGGCGGCCACGCCATCAACGATGCCAACGATCTGCTGTGGAGGGATGGAGAAGCAGTTTGGTTCCATGGGGAACGCATCAACAACCCCAACACTCATGGTACCGGCTGTACACTGTCCTCTGCCATTGCATCGAATCTGGCCAAAGAACAGCCTCTGGAGAAAGCCATAGAGAATGCCAAAGCTTACATATCCGGTGCGCTATCCGCTATGCTGAACCTTGGAAAAGGTTCCGGCCCGCTGAATCACGCGTTTTCCTTAAAATACCCTGAATAAACCTCAATTCCGATGCTCGCCGACCGGTTAGCATCGGAATTTTTATTGTATATAAAATTTTCAACGCTCCCTTGACTGTATATAAAAAATTCTATATACTGAAAACAAGAGGTGATAACCATGTCAGTCAGACCTGTCCTTGCTCCTTATGTTCCTGTGGCAGATATGCTTGTCCAGACCTATGGCCCGACCTGCGAAGTTGTTCTCCATGATTTATCCGATCCCCAGCGTTCCGTTGTCTATGTCGCAAACGGAACCGTAACGGATCGGACGGTGGGGCAGAGTTTTGACCAGTTGGTCAAGCAGGTCATTTTGTCCTCCAGTCTGAAGGACAACTTTGTTGCCAACTACTACTTTACTGCCGGAAACGGAAAACGAATTCGATCCTCTACCCTGTTGATTCGTGGGGAAAACGGCGGCTTAGAGGGTGCTCTTTGCATTAATATTGACATGGAGCCCGTCTATCGACAGATGGAACTGCTGAATCTCTATCTGCCCGAGTCTCCCTCCAAAGCGGAACAGACGGCTCAGGAACCCGAGCAGCATGTGGCTCAGATGGTCACCGCTTTGATCGATAACATCATTGGCAGCAGTGTCATTGACTCCATGAGCCGGGAAGAGCGTGTGGAAAAAGTCCGGTTTATGGACGCAAAGGGAATCTTCCTGATGAAGGGCAGCGTGGAGCAGGTGGCGCAGAAGCTGGGCATCAATAAAGTCACCGTCTACAGTTATCTGGACGAGATCCGCAAGAAATAAATCTATATAATTTTTTATAAGAAGAGAGGATCCACTATGAGCAGCCAACTCAGACGCGTTCATTTGATCGCCACCGGAGGTACTATCGCCTCTAAGGCCACTTCAAAAACAGCGGTTGTGGGATACGCCGGGTACGCACCTTCTGCATTTTCCATCTCAGATCTGCTGGAAGCCGTTCCCGGCGCAGAGCAGACCGCACAGCTGAGTGCGGAGCAAATGTTCCGCAAGCAAAGCGTTGAAATCACCGATCAGGACATGGTGCGCATCGGACGACGAATTCAGGAGGTGCTGGATCGGGACGAGGCGGATGGCGTCGTGTTGGTCATGGGTACTGACACCATCGAGGAAGTATCCTATTTTCTGCATTTGACACTAAAAACCCTCTGCCCGGTGGTTGTGGTGGGCGCCATGCGTCCCGCCGGTGTCATCAGCAGCGACGGACCGCTGAATCTGCTTAATGCCATCCGCGTAGCCGCCGCGCCCCAGAGTCGGGATCAGGGAGTTCTTGTGGTCATGAACGACCACATAATGTGCGCCCGTGATGTGATGAAAGCATCCAGCTGCAAAGTGGAATCCTTCAGCGGCGGTTATTACGGCGTTGTGGGAACCGTCCGAAACGGGGTGGTCACCTTCTTTTACCGCACGACCCGTCCCTTCGGCTTAACCAGCCGGTTTTCACTGGATCTGCCCGACGTTCTGCCCCGAGTGGACAATATCTATCTCTATCAGGGCTGTGGCGCCGATGTGATGAAGGCAGTTCTACAGCTTGAGCCGGAAGCCCTTGTCATCGGCGGATTTGGCAACGGAGCCCTCCACAATGATATGCGCGACTATTACCGGGAACATAAGGGAGAAAAGCTGCCCATTCTGGTGCGCGCCTGCCGTGCTCCCTATGGCGGCTCGTTTGGTGATTACGGTCACTTTGACGAGGAGCTTGGCTGCTTCCCTGCCGGAGATATGCTGCCGTCCAAGATTCGCATTCTGATGAAGCTTATCCTGACCCAGACCCACGATCTTGAGGAGATCAAGTCCATTTTTGCCGCATATTAAGGAGGCGAGCACATGGATCTGAATACTTTGTTTGCTCAGGCCGATACATACCAGGAGGAACTGGTCGCGCTGCGCCGGGACTTTCACCGCTATGCGGAAAGCGGGTGGTCGGAGTTTCGCACTACCGCCAGGATCATCGAATTTCTCCGCAGACACGGCCTTGACCCTAAATTCGGCCCCAAAATTTTAAATCTGGAGTACGCCTGGGCCTATCCCGAGAAAAAGATTCTCAAAGAGCACATGGATCGGGCTGTGGCACAGGGGGCAGACCCGGAACTCGTGGCCCAGATGGACGGCTGCCCCGGCGCGGTAGCGGTCATCGAAACCGGACGGCCCGGCCCTGTCATTGCGCTGCGAGTCGATATTGACAGCAACGATATGGAAGAAGCACGCACGCAGGCGCACCGCCCCTTCCGCGACGGCTTTGGCAGCGTGAATCCCAACATGATGCACGCCTGCGGCCACGACGGACATACTGCCATTGGTCTTGTGACCGCCGCGCTGCTCCATGAACACAGGGATGAACTGTGCGGCACGATCAAGGTGATCTTCCAGCCCGCCGAAGAGGGGGATCGTGGTGCGCTGGCCATGGTAAGGACCGGCCTTCTGGACGATGTGGACGTGGTGTTGGGCGCACACATTTACAATTCCGAAGACGGAAACGGCATGGCCGGCACCCAGACCGGTCTGTATGCCACAACCAAATTCGACGTAGAGATCAAGGGTCTCAGTTCCCACGCCGGGTTTGCGCCTCAGGACGGCAAAAACGCTATCAACGCAGCCTGTCTGGCTGTTGTGGGAATGCAGAGTTTTCTTCAGGACGGACGGGGCTGCAGCCGTCTGAATGTGGGAACCATTCAGGGCGGTACCGGACGGAATGTGATTCCCGATACCTGCCGCCTGCGTCTGGAGACCCGAGGGTCCAACACCGATGTGGAGCAGCGTCTTTATCAGTCGGCCCAGAATGCCATTGCGGGGGCCTGTCAGGCCTACGGCTGTACTTACACCAATCGGGTTATGGGCATCTGTCCCACCGGAGACGGCGATCTGGATCTTGCCGAAAAGCTGGCTGAGGCAGCAAAAGTGGTCCCCGACTTCCACTATACGCAAACCGAGGCGGTCCAGACCGGCGGCACGGACGACTTCTCCTGTATGATCGAGGCCGTCCGGGCGCATGGTGGAAAGGCCTGCTACATGGCGCTGTTTACCCCCCTCGCTTCCGGGCACCATACCACTTTGTTCGATTTTGATGAGAGCATTCTGAAAGCGGGCGTGAAGGCCTTTGTGTCTGCTGTGGATATGCTGATGCAATAAGGAGGATATTTATGAAAATGATCGTTCCCCCCTTTAAAGGCGAAAATAAGGGACATTACACCCCCGGTGTTCAGAGCGGCAATCTGCTGTTTGTCTCCGGGCAGCTGTCCATTGACCCCGATACCCGCAAGGTTCCTGAGGGCGGCCCCGATGTTCACGCAAGACTGGCCCTGAACAACATGGATCGGGTGCTGAAGCAGGCCGGCTGTACCAGTGACAACGTGGTTTTCTGCCAGATTTTCGTCACCGGTATTGAAAACTGGGATATCGTCAATCAGGAGTATGCGGCCTATTTCGGTGATCATAAGCCTGCCCGCATTGTGACCCCTGTCAATGAGCTGCATTTTGGCTGTCTGGTTGAGATCATGGCAGTCGCGGAGGTGCCTGAGAAATGAAATTTATCTGTTCTAAGTGTGGAAAATCTGAAGATGTGACCACGCGCAGCTCCCACTGTGAATGCGGCGGTCTGTGGGATCTGGACTTTACCCCACCCCTGTTCCGGGAATCTGACATCGACCGGGACGAATGGAGCCTGTTTCGGTACCGCAAGTATTTGCCCCTGATGGATGAAGGCTGGCGGAATATCACTCTGGGCGAAGGCCTCTCCCCTGTGGTGCGTTTTGATGAGCATGTCCTGCTTAAAATGGACTACTTTATGCCCACCCTGTCCTTCAAAGACCGCGGTGCCGCCGTACTGGTGGCGCACTGCAAATCCATCGGTGTGACCGAGGTCGTTCAGGACAGCAGCGGCAACGCCGGCAACAGCGTGGCCGCCTACTGTGGCAAGGCCGGTATTGCCTGTGAGATTTTTGTGCCCGAAGGAACTTCCCCAAAAAAGATCGACATGATCCGGGCACACGGCGCCAAGGCAACCGTTGTCCCCGGCAGCCGCGACCACTGCGCGGATGTCTGCCGCGCCCAGGTGGAGGAAGCGGGGGTCTATTACGCAAACCATGTGTACAATCCCTTCTTCTATGAGGGTACCAAGACCTACATCTACGAGGTTTATGAACAGCTTCACCGCATCCCCCAGTATCTCTTTATCCCCATAGGTAACGGCACTTTGTTCCTCGGGGCCATCAAGGGTCTTGAAGAGCTGATGCGTAGCGGCGTGATTGATAAGATGCCTCAGATCATCGGCATTCAGAGTGAGTACTGCGATCCTCTGCTTCAGTCGGCCAACATCGGCGCAGACACTCCCGCTCCGGTCACTCCCCAGCCCACCCTGGCAGAGGGCATCGCCATCGGCAAACCCATGCGCGGCGAGGAGATTCTGGCCTACACCAAAAAGTACAACATTCGATTCATTCAGGCTCCCGAAGATATGATCCTTCCTGCCCGGGAGGAGCTGTCCCGGAAGGGCATCTACTGCGAGCACACCACCGCCGCCAATTATGCTGCCTATCAGTATTACTGCAATGTTTGCGGACAGATCGACGACTGTCTTCTGACCATGTGCGGCGCGGGGTTGAAGTCGGATCACTAAACAACTTCCCTCTTATTCATATTGTCATCTAATCAAAAGCGCCGCAAGCAGAAATCAATCTGCTTACGGCGCTTTTCTTCATGTGCTATTTATTTCTTTTCGCTTAAAGCCAAATACAGGTTTTCCACGAAGGTAACGTGTCCGTTCTCCGAGTAGTGAACGCCATCAAAAGTTACTTCGATGTCCCAATTTGTGGCATCCACAAAGCGGACTCCCACCTTCTCTGCAACGGTACCGTAGGCACTGTTGAGCCGCACACAGTCCTCTAAAAGTCGGTTATCCATGATCCACGCACCCGGTTTCATCCGGGGCGGTCCAATCAGAACGATCTGCGACTTTTCTAGCGGAATTCTGGTTAAAAAGGCCTCCATCCGCTGGGCCACAGCCTGCACAGAGTTGCCCTGCAGCAAATCATTTCCGCCCAGCATGATAATCAGCAGATCCAGCGGTTTCTGGTTGGAGAGCATCAGGTCAAAGCGCTGCAACTCCCCTTCCCGTCTGGGAATTTCCCGTCCATTCTCCCCCGCATTGACCGCTGTGCAGTTCAGTTTCTTGGCCAGCAGATCCACCCAGCGGTGCTGTGCGGGATATTGGCCACCAAAATAGGAGCGCGGGTCATATCCGTAGGTGTTGGAGTCACCAAAACAAAGAATTTTCATGCCCTTACCCCTGTGCCAGTCTCGCTTTTAAATCCAAAACTTTCTCCTCAATCCGTTGGATGGTGTCCAGAAACACCTCGTCCGGCTGTCCGGTTGGGTCATCAAGCCCCCAGTCCTCGCGATGGTTGCAGGGCAACATGGGACACTGGACATTGCAGCCCATCGTAACGACCACGTCGATGGCGGGCAGTTCAGAAAGCAGCTTGCTGTACTGGGTCTGCTCCATGTCAATTCCGTGGACGGCCTTCATCAGCCGCACTGCATCCTGATTGATCTGTGGCTTGGTCTCCGTCCCGGCGGAATAGCTTTCAAAAACATCAGCGGCAAGTTTTTTGCCCAGCGCCTCGGCGATCTGGCTGCGGCAGGAGTTATGGACGCAGATAAATGCGACGTTAGGTTTTCTCATGATTTACCTCCGAAAACGGGCACCGCTTGCCGATGCACTGGTTATTCTGCGCAGAGTGGCTGCAGCCCGGAACGCTGCGTTTCATCTCTACACCCAACTGTTTCCTGGCAAAGTCGATGGCGGCTAGGATTGCAAGATAAGAATCCCGCTTACAGCAGCGGGGGCCGCCCACTTCGCCGATACTACCCAGCGCCTTGGACGTCATCTGATTGCTCAATCCCCATGGCTCTTCCGCCAGTGGCGTGGATTGGGTGGCGATGGACATGAACTGTCCTGCGCTGATGCCTGCACCGCAGGCACCCCAGAAGCCGCAGGCTCCTCCGGGCACTTGCTTGCCCCGGCTGTATATCTCTTGCAGCGCCCTCTCCAGCTCCAGTTCACCGCCCGCATTTTTGTAGGCGGTCAGCAAGGCCGCACCCACCATCACATGATGCTCTGGGCCGTGCATATGGCAGAAAGGCAGGTTCATCATCTTGCGGATGATCTCGATGGGATCGGTGGAGGTTTCGGCCAGACACAGGCCGAAAATGCTGTCCATCCCCTCCGTATGGCACTCGCTGCACACATAGTGGCCCTTCACGCAGCGGGTCTTGCTCAGCTCTTGCTTATGGCAGATGGCGCACTCCATCATCTCGTCCTGAACAAGATAATCCAGCGGCGCTTTGCAGATCAAACATTCGTCCTTCACAGGGATTCCCCCTTAAAATAAACTCATTTGCGGCATGGTTTTCTCCTCAAACTGGGAGAGATATTGAAAAATCTGGTCGTTGTCGTGCAGAATGCCCGCCGACTGACAGCGGCGGTGGAACAGGCTCATCAGTTCCCGACTGCGGGGGCTGTCCAGCATATAGGCGTCGCTGTAGCGGCGGATGTATTCCGCTTTCAGCCCCGGAAAATGGCGGTCCAGCTGACGGTAGAAATACTCCCGGTTGCCTGCACGCAGGGTAACGCCCATACCAAAGCAGATGATGCCCTTCACTTGCGCCTCTTCGCAATAGTCCAGAATGCCGTTGATGTTATCCGGCGTGTCATTGATGAACGGTAGAACGGGGCACAGCCAGACCACCGTGGGGATTCCGGCATCCCGCAGGGTTTTCAGTGCTACAAAGCGGGCCTTTGTGGTACAGACACCCGGTTCCAGCTTGCGGCACAGGTCTTCGTTGTCGGTGGTGAGAGTCATCTGCACCACGCATTTTGTCTTATCATTGATGGCTTTCAGCAGGTCCAAATCCCGCAGAACACGGTCAGATTTGGTGATAAGTGTGGCCCCAAAGCCGTAGCGGTGGATCAATTCCAAAGCCTTCCGCGTGTATTGCAGCTCGTCTTCCAGCGGCATATAGGGGTCGCTCATGGAGCCGGTGCCGATCATGCAGGGTTTGCGCTTGCGGCGCAGGGTGTCCTCCAGCAGTGCAAGGGCATTTTCCTTTACCTCGATGTCCTCAAAATCGTGGTCCATGTGGTAGCACTCGCTGCGGGAATCGCAGTAAATGCAGCCGTGCTGACAGCCGCGATAGAGATTCATCCCGTTTTTGGCAGACAAGATACCTTTGGCAGTAACATAGTGCATACCTGTGTTCATGGCCACCTCCTTACCTTTCTTATAAATTGAAAATACTGTTTCGATATGGTATACTCTGGGTGAAACTTTGCGTGGAGTGAAGAAAATGCAGAAACTCTATCGAAAACATGAACTCTGGTTTGCGTTGGGCTGGATCGCCTTTTATGTGGTAACCGTCAGTTTTGCGGACGAGCTGTCCAGAGTCATTGGCATTGAAAAAATTGTGACGATTCCCCTGCTGCTGGCCATGTGCGCGGTGCTTCTGCTCTGGATGAAACGCAATAACCTGTTTCAGGTCTTTGGCCTGTGCAAAGGGAGCGTTCCGCCCTCCCAGCTGCTCTGGTATCTTCCGCTGGCTGCGCTGATCTCCAGCAATCTCTGGTTTGGTCTGCGGTGGAATCTTCCGCCGCATGAAACTTTGCTCTACATCGGCAGTATGATCTGCGTTGGTTTTGTGGAGGAAGTGATTTTTCGTGGTCTGCTGTTCAACGCCATGCGAAAGGACGGCCTGAAGTCCGCCGTGATTGTATCCAGCCTGACCTTTGGCATCGGACACATCGTCAACTTGTTCAACGGCAGTGGCGTGCAGCTGCTGTCCAACCTCTGTCAGGTTGGCTATGCCGCAGCGGTCGGGTTCCTGTTCGTCATTTTATTCCTGAAAACGGGCAGCCTGATTCCCTGCATCGTGACCCACAGCACGGTTAACGCCCTGAGTGTCTTTTCCAATGAAGGCAGCATTACCGCAACTCAGGAGATATTCAGCGCAATTGTCATTGCAGTGATTGCTTTGACCTACTCCGTCTATCTCCTGAAAAAAATTCCGAAATAACGTCTGATCTGCGGCTCCGCCATCTGGCGGGGCTGTTTTTAAGATTTAATATAAAGCAAATTGACTTAACAGGCTTTAAATAATAATGCCATTGCAGTGATCGATCTCATGCTGGATAATCTGGGCCGTCCAGCCGGTAAAGGTTTTGAACCGGGTCTGGAACTGCTCGTTCTGATACTGCACCTTGATGGACTTCCAGCGTTTTGTCTTGCGGGTACCGGTCAGGGACAGGCAACCCTCCTCCGCCTCATAGCGGTCGGAACACTTGACGATCTCCGGGTTGAACATCACCATGTAGCTGCCTTCGTTATCAAAGGCGATGATCCGCTTGGAGACGCCGATCATATTGGCGGCCATGCCAACACAACCCTCCTTGTGGGCCTCCAGCGTCTCCAGAAGGTCGTGGGCTACCTGAATATCTTCCTCGCAGTTTACCGCAGGAACGGACTTCTGAGCAAGGAAAAACTCATCTTTCATAATGGGCTGGATCATACTTCCTTCAGCCTCCTTAAAATCTCTTCATCGGCGGGGCAAAATTCATATTGGTCGATCTCCTCCACTGTGATCCAGCGAAGGTCGTTATGTTCAATTTTCTGGGGGATGCCTTCCGCAATGGAGGCGTTGAACAGCGTCAGGTGGACGGTGAGATCTGGGTAGACATGGTCTACCTCCATGAACACATCCTGTACCGCTACTGTGACGGCCAGTTCCTCCTGGCATTCTCGAATCAGGGCCTGCTCCTTGGTTTCACCCGGCTCTACCTTGCCGCCCACAAACTCCCACAGCAATCCTCTTGCTTTGTGGGCGGGGCGCTGGCAGGCCAGAAAACGATTTTCGTCCCAAATCAGGGCAGCGACTACTTCTGTCATTTCGTTTGCTCTCTTTCCTGGATTCATGGCGCCTTCCCTCTCTTGACAAACACATAGGTGCTTTCATCGGAACGCTCCGGGGCAAAAACGTAGTCCAGACGGTCAAAGGCGCGGATGTCCTCCGGCTCAGTGATCTGATTTTCTGCCATATAGCGCACCATCTCACCCCGGGCCATTTTGCACATGGTGCCCTTTTCAATAATTTTGCCGCCCTTTTCCTCTCCAAACACGCAGGTGATGAAGCGGATACCGGGACGCAGATATTTGGACACGCAGACGCTGTACTCCTTGGAGGCCAGATTGAGGATACAATCTGTCTCGCTGAAAATATGCTTTGCAAGTTTATTACTCCAATAACTGTAAAGGTCTTTCGCTTCGCGGATTTTGAGCTTTGCCTGCATCTCCAGACGATAGGGCGTTACGCCGTCAAAGGGGCGCAGAACACCATAAAAACCGGAGAGGATGCGCAGATGCTCCTGTATGTAGTCGTACTCCTTACTTGTAAATACATTGGGAGCCATGTACTGGTACTGGATGCCCTCGTAGGCCAGCACCGCCGGGGTCAGGCTGCGGCGCAGTTCCATCTGCCGCAGCCGCTCTACGTTCAGTGCGGCGATCTGGTCGTTGCACTTCCAGAGCTTTTGCAGCTCCTCAGGAGATTTGCTCTGCAACTCACAGCAAAGCTCCTCTGTCTGCTCCAAAAAGGCAGGTAGATCGCGGACAGGCAGGCTGTCCGCGTCTACGTTCATCTTTTTGGCGGGTGAAATGATGATTCTCATAGGGTTTCATCCTTTGGACACTGATAGCGGGGCTTTCCCTTGCTTCTCTTGCCGTATTCAATGGCCTCGGTGGGACAGCCGCAGATGCAGGCCATGCAGTGGGTGCAATCCTTGCCCCAAACAGGCTTGCCACCGTTCAGGCGGATGTTGTTCAGCGGGCAGGCCTCCACGCAGAAACCGCAGCCGATACAGGCATCGGTGGCAAAGAAAGCATCCGCTTTCACATAGAACTTGTAGAATCCCTCGTTGATGGGGCCGCTTTTCAGCTTGTCCAACAGACCGACTTTGGGCGCAGGAAGATCTTTCCCCTGCCAGATCAGCTCTCCGGCTCGTTCCAGCACCGGCATCGCCTTAGCTACGATGGCGCGTGATTCCTCCTCACCCGGCGCGTTGAACATGGCGATGTAGTTTTCCGGCATCACCACTTCC
This sequence comes from Oscillospiraceae bacterium, assembly GCA_015068065.1. GTDB lineage: Bacteria > Bacillota > Clostridia > Oscillospirales > Oscillospiraceae > Lawsonibacter. The sequence goes on from SVLE01000027.1 coordinate 22,289, forward strand.
AGCACCCCCTTGTAATTCAGCCCCTTCTCTTCACAAAGCTGGGCGGCAAATGCACCCGCATTTCCAATCTCACTGCCGCAGGTGAGCACAAAGTAGGCGTCCCGGCTACCGGTCAATTCTGTGCGGCAAATGTACTCCGCCATGACATTGGCCATGCGCCAGGCGTAAATGGGCGCGGCAAAAACCCAGGAGCGGTCAGAGTGGAGGCTATCCCTCTCCCCTGTTTTCATCCGCTGGCCCGCATCCAGCAACTCATCGCCCAGTTGTTTGGACAGAAATTCCGCCGCAAAGCGGCTATTTCCGGTTCCGGAAAAGTAAACGATCATGCTCGATTCCTCCGCGTTTAGTCCACATAGTGGTGGGTCACATGGTCTTCAAAGCGCTCTGCGCCGCCCACATCGTCGTAGTAGGTGTACTCCCCCACGATGATATTGGGGTTGGTAATAACGTTTTTGATATAGACGACCTGCTTGATGTTCTCGTTGGGATAAATGGGATTGAGATCGGGCCCCATCTTCTCACACTTCGCTTCGTAAATCATCCCTCGCCGTCCAGGTAGGCAAGGATCTCGGCGGCGTTGGTATCGGGCTTGGCCTTGGGCATTACCTTTTCGATCACACCCTGCTCGTCGATGAGGTAGGTGGAACGCACCACACCCATACTCACCTTGCCGTAGAGCTTCTTCTCCTGCCAGACGCCGTAGGATTGAATGGCCTGTAGTTCCGGGTCGGACAGCAGCACGAATGGCAGCTCACACTTCTCGGCAAACTTCAGATGGGAGGCCACGGAGTCCTTACTAACGCCGATTACCACCACGTTCTTGTCCTCAAAATTGCTGTGGTTCTGTGCAAAGGCGCAGGCCTGACGAGTGCAGCCGGGCGTGCTGTCCTTGGGATAGAAATACAGTACGACTTTCTTTCCCAGGAAATCAGACAGACTGACGCTGTTGCCGCGCTTGTCCAACAGCGTAAAATCAGGGGCTTTCATGCCAACTTCCAACATATTAAAATCCTCCAATCAAGGCTGGTAGCTCCAGCCGCAGTCGTTATGATAGATCATGAGCCTCGTCTGGCCGCCGTCGATGCAGATATTCTCGCCGGTAATGAATCCTGCTTTGTCTGAGCACAGGAACAGCACCATATTGGCGATATCCAGCGGGTTGCCCACCCGTCCGGCGGGCTGCTGAACGGCGTCCGGGCCCTCATAGACCGTGTAATCGGTGTCTATCCAGCCGGGCGAGATGGAGTTGACCCGCACCTTGCCGCCAAGGCTCACCGCCAGCGCGTGGGTTAATGCGGAGATGCCGCCCTTGGCCGCCGCGTAGCTCTCGCTTTGGGGCTGGCTCATGCGGTCGCGGCTGGAAGAGATATTGATAATACTGGCTCCTGGCGCAAAATACGGCTGGAATAACTGAGTCAGCAGGAATGCCGAAGAAACGCCCACCCGGAGGGCATAGTTAAACTCCTCGTAGGAGCATTCGTCAATACCCTTAAACAGCGGCGGCGCATTGTTGATGAGGCAGTCTACCCTGCCATGTTCTGCAATGACCTTCTCAGCA
>SVLE01000067.1 GCA_015068065.1 Oscillospiraceae bacterium
TTTTCGTCATCGAGGATGTGATTACTACCAGCATGTGGGGGGGAGAAGAAGACGAACTGCCCCGCGACTAATTTCCATGGCAAGTTAAACACCCCCGCAGCATAGCTGCGGGGGTGTTTTTCGTGGTGCAAATATTCTTTATATGGGATTTTTCTGGACGGGCAAAATCCATGGACAAGCATCAACCTTGCTATATACAAGGTTTTGGATTATAGGTCAAAACTCATAGCAAGGGAAAACTGGCTTCTGCTTTCGGTGCAGCCGCGTGTTAGCTTTCGTTTAAAGCGCGGTACTGCCTGGGTGTGGTGTTTTTATATTTTTGGAACACCTTGGTGAAATAGCTGGCTTCTGTAAATCCGCATTCCAGGCCCACGGTGGTAACGGGAAGAGAGGAGTTGATCAGCAGGTAAGCGGCCCGCTCGACTCGGTAGAAATTCACATAGTCCATAGGAGCACGGCCGGTGACAGAACGGAAAATGCGGCAGAAATACTTGGGATTCATGCTGGCGATCCGTGCCAACGTTTCCAACCGCAGGGGGTCACTGTAATGCGTCTCGATATGTTCCAACACGGATTTGATTTGACGGATACGGTTGGTGGGGGTGAGTTTACTGTCCGGGGCCTGAATATACCACCCCTCTTTGCGGATGCAGGCAAAAAAACGGCACAGGAAGCCAAGAAGTTCCAGTTCCTGACATTGCCCGGTACGAAAGGCGCACAGACATTCCTCCGCCATTTGGCACAGCTTGGGCTGGACGGTGGCGGGGAAAAAACGGTAGGGGATCAACACCTGCCGATAAAAGGGGCGCAGGTCCTTCTTTGCCAGCTCCAATCCGCGAAACAGACCTTGCAGGTCAAAAACCAGGCACTCGTAAGTGCAGTTTATGGGTGTTCCGCCGTGGAGCATCCCGCTGTTGACCAAAAGTACATCTCCGGCCTGGGCTAGATACTCGTCATCGTCCATGTGCAATTGAAAATTTCCCTTGAGAATATGCAGTAATTCCCACTCGTTGTGCCAGTGGAAGGGCATTTGGTAGCGGGGATGGCCGCAGTCCACATAGTAATACGCTGCGGGGAACTCCGGCGTGCCATGTAGCTGTTGTTCGTGCAGAGCCAGTGAATGCATAGGCCCCTCCTTTGAAAAAGTGACGAAATTACCAATATTGGTGAGTATAGCATAAGAAAAACAGTGGCGTCAATGATAAAATAAATAAAACTGGCGCAATTGGTTTTGCGTTGCGATGGAGAATGTCTTCCGGGCAGCGCCGAGACTATTTAAGGAGGAGCGTATATGAATTACGGCAAAAAAGTCTGGATATTCCCGGATGCGGAATTGCCTCCCAAGGGGGAGAATGTGATACCCGGCCATGAGTCTGTTATTATCACCAACGCAACGGACAAGACGGCGGATATCAAGATCACGCTGATTTACACGGACAAGGTTCCAGTCAGCTTTACCGTTCAGGTAGCGCCCATGCGTGTGCGCTGTCTGCGTACCAACGAGGAAAAGGACTTCGGTCCCTATACCGCACGGATGGAAGAGCAGTACGCCATCATGCTGGAGAGCAGTGTGCCTGTGGTGGCGCAGTACGGTCGGGCCGAACCCAGACAGGTGGCATTTTATACCACCCCCGGTTATTGCGAGTAATTAAAATTTTATTTAAAGGAGAATGTAACTATGGGACGAATTTGTATTCCTGATCACGAGTATAAGGAAAGAGTGCAGCGCTGTGCTGCCATCCTGCAACGGGAGAAGCTGGACGTGCTGATCGTCAACGGCAATGAGGCTGACTACGCCAACCCCCGCTATTTCTCCGGCTTCTGGCCCCTGTTCGAGCGCTCCGGCGTGGCGATCTCCGCTGCCGGCGAGGCGGCCCTGATGGTGGGCCCCGAGTCCGCCATTTTCGGTGCTGACCGCAACAAGCTGGACAAGATCTATGTCTTGCTGGCCTACCGCGAGGGTGCGGACCCTGCCTATCCCGAGCTGAAGCCCGACACCTTCCGCGATGTGTTCACGGGCATCGGTGTTACCGGCAAGAAGCTGCGCATCGGCGTGGCCTCCTATCTGGATACTTCCGTTGTCATCTTCAACGCCATCCGGGATGCCTTCCCCGAGGCGGAGATCGTGGACGCGGGCAAGGTCATGGTCGAGCTGCGCTCCATCAAGTCCGAAAATGAGCTGGCCTGCCTGCGCGAGGGCTACCGCATTGCCAACATCGCCACGCAGGAAGTCATTAAGGCCATCCGTCCCGGTATGACCGAGCTGCAGATGGTGGGCGTGGCCCAGAAGGCCGTCTACGAGCATGGCGCTGAGTACGAGGGCCTGCCTATGTACGTCTTCTCCGAGGCTTCTACCCGTCATGCTATTTCCCGTTCTTCTTACCGTGAGTTTGGCAAGGGCGACATTGTGCAGCTGAACCTGTCCGCCAAGATTGACGGCTATTCCGCCGCCATCGGCTACCCCATCTGCCTGGGTAAGCTGGAGGGTGAGCGCAGAGACATCGTGCAGTTCTGCCGTGAGGCTCACGCCTGGACGGAGAAACAGGTCAAGGCTGGCGTTTTTGCCGCCGACATTGCCAAAAACTTCTATCAGTACTTTGTAGACAACGGCTTTGAAAAGAACTTTGTTTATGGTCCTCTCCACGGCACCGGTATTATCGAAGTGGAGGCTCCCTGGGTGGAGACCAGCTCAAACTACACCCTCAAGCCCAACATGACCTTCCAGGTGGATACCTACATCTCCTGTGATACCTTTGGTACCCGCTGGGAGAAGGGTATCGTGGTCAAGGATGGCGGCTATGAGCTGCTTAGCCCCGAGATCCCCGAGCTGTGCCCTGAGCTGTACTTCTAATTTACACAGCGGAATAGGAGTGTTGCGTTATGCAGATGCTTGAGATGTTTTATGACCAGATTCAGGACGCCGTGGACCGCCGTGTGCCGTTTGTCATCCCCATTGGCACCATGGAGTACCACGCTCGTCACGCCTCCTGCGGTACGGATACGCTGGTGGTTACCGGCTGCCTGCGGGAGCTGGAGAAGGAGCGGGAGATCGTAGTCTGTCCTCCCATTTGGTACGGCGTAGCGTCTTACGCGGTCTGCAAGCCAAAGCCCAGTCACTTCCACGTGGATGAGGATGTGTATGCCGACTATCTTTACTGCATCCTCAAGTCCATGATAGATGCCGGTCACAAGAATATTTACCTCGTTCCCCATCACCAGACGGAGGGAGCGGGACTGATGCCCATGACCATTGCCTGTCACAAGGCGGCAAAAAAGGTCACTATGGAATACATGGAGGAAACGCTGGGCAAGGGCTGGTGGGGCAGCGATGACTACGCCGCCTACTATGAAAATCTGGGCGGAGGAGATGATCCGTTCTCCTACATCAAGGTGGTTCCGCTCATCGGGGCAGAAGCCCAGATCAAGTGCGGAGGCTTTGACCACGCGGGCAAATGGGAGACATCTTTGCTTATGGGGACCTATCCTGAGCTGGTAGATCTCTCCCGTTGCAGGGATAACACGGAATGGTTCGCACAAAGTGCGGTGGAAGCCAACGCCGAGACCGGAAAGCACATGGTGGAATGTACGCTGGAATGGCTGCGGGAAGTCATTGTGTAAGGAGGTTCGTTATGGACAAGGTCAAAGTACAAATGCTGACCGAGGAGGCCTTTGCTCCATTTGGTCGCGTTATCACCTGCGAGGGTCGCGCTTACGGCGGCGAGGCAGGCATGTATAACTGGTATGAGGGCCAGGCCTATGTGGACGGCGCTCAGCGTGTATCAGTCAATCTGCTCACCGCCATCCAGCGCGACTACGTATTCGACAAGTTTGAGGCCCATGCCCGGACCACCGAAACAGTCCTGCCCTTGACCGGTGGACTGATCGTAACTTGTGTGGCAGCCGGGGAGGTCACTCCAGAGCGGGTGCAGGCCTTCTATGTGCCGGTGGGCAAG
>SVLE01000028.1 GCA_015068065.1 Oscillospiraceae bacterium
ACCTCCTATACATTATTATAGTATATCATAAATGTACCTCAAAAGCAACATTTGGTACGTGCCATCTTCCATTCAGAAATACATTTGTCCCTTAAAAGAAACATTTTCTTCTTGCGGTATTGCTTTTTGGAAACACTTGTGCTACAATGTACCCAATAAGAGACAACCGGAGACAGCGACGCGTAGTCGTGAATCAAGGCATCTAACGGAAAATTGGAGAAGCCTTTTTATTTTCCTGGGTTGTACCTTAATGTCAACACAATAAAAAATACACAGCTTCAAGGGCACGCAGAGCGCCATCCAACAAACCAATGCCAGAGAAAATGTCTTTAGATATCCGGACGTGCAGCATGGTGGCCTTGCCTGTGGACGGAACATCAAAGGAGGTGATGCCCTATGCGCAAATAAAAAGAGCGGCAATCTGCTGCAACAGATTAACCGCTCATTCCCAATGTGTACGTTACCAAAATATCACGACTGGCTTGTTCCGTCAAGCCGAAAGGAGTCAAATTATGTATAAACACTACTATATCAACAACAATCAGACCTTGAATCCTGGACTTCATCATGAAGTCCACACCAAGGAGCACGCAGCTCAGCTTGGCATCCGCAGTACGCAGTATGTTGGTTACTTTGCAAGCGAAGTGGAAGCTGTTGCTCGGGCAAAGAAGATTTATTCCGATGCGGACGGCTGCGCAACCTGCTGTCCGAAAGCACATAGGGGGTAATTAATATGGCACGTTCTTCTCATCATGTCGTTCACAATTCCAACGGGGGTTGGGATGTGAAGCGCAACGGCTCTCAGCGCTCCAGCGGTCATTTCGCAACCAAGGAACAGGCTGTGAACGCCGGAAGACAAATCAGTCAAAACCAGGGCACCGAGTTCGTTATCCACGGCATGAACGGACGCATCCAGTCTGCAGACAGCCATGGTGGCGATCCCTGTCCGCCGAAGGGCTAATAGCAGGAGGTGAATGTGATGGCTGTACATCATGGTGGCAAGGTTGGTAAAGCTGGTAAGACCTTGGCTTCTAAAGGCTCATCTAAGTCTGCGAAGAGTAAAGCCGGAAAGACTCTGGCAAATCACAAAGCGAAAGCACATTGATTTCACGGGCATCCATGCGAAAGCATGGGTGCCTTCTTTCTCTTCAATCCTTGCAGCACGGTTTGCTGTAATTGCTCTCCATATCAAGTGCAATTAACTCCTCGGCATCCATCCTTCGAATATCCGTTTTTGATTTCCCCATAGGTGGTTGTTTTATAAATTTTTTACGCAACACTTCCTCGGCATACAGGTGCAAATAATAGTCATCTCGGAAGCTTTCTAAGTCAAAAATGATTTTTTCGAGATTTGGCATATCATTTCTCCCATAAGCATCAACCTTAAAGTGCTGCCTGATTACAGGAACTAACGCATCAAATAAATCGTGCTGCAGAAGATACTGTGCTTCAAAATCCAGAGATTCAAACTGTGAAAAGGATATTTCAAATAGAGCGAGGATTTGTTCAAGCAATTGGCCAACGGGTTGTTTATCTAAGTCCGATTTCCTTTTTCGATAATACGGATGGTTTTCAGGTCGCAACTGAGCCAAGCACATACTCTTTAGAAAATCATCGCCATAAGAATCAGCTTGCTTATGTAATTCACCAGATAACAACCGGGGATCAACATCCAAGTGCCTTGCGATTTGATCTAAAAAGGTTGGCGTCATTTTCCCTTCGTTTAATGACCTGCGAATTGTTCTTTCAGTGCAAGCTATATTTCCACATTCACCCAATTTAATGATGCTTGAACCACACGCTTTCACGACAGACATGAACACAGCTTTATTGACCGGACTCTTATTTGTTATTCCTTTTGGCATCATACCCCTCCGTGTGCGGACATTATATATAAATTATCAAGTTTACACGGACAATTTAATCTGTTATTATAGTACCACAAAAACGGGTAAACGCAAGTGGCAATTTACAAAAAGAGTCCACAACATGAACAGATCGGCCAAATTCTCAGCATTCCATAGGAGCCGCTTTTCTGCTTCGTTTTGACAGTTTTTCAGTGAGTAAGAGCTGTAGATAAATATTTTATAAGAATTATGCAGGAGGTAATTTCATGGAACACGAAATCATAAAATCCACACCAAACATCCCAGATGTTGCCGTAGATGCACATCTTGACTTCAAATTAGACGGGTGGCCTGCTTCGGTAGCAATCATCGCGCTTTGTTTGTCTGGAGTTATGGTATACGGCATTAGGGTGTGGGGACAGACAAAATTAATTAACGACACACCCATTGCTGCCTAAAAGATAAGAACTGGACTACCGCTTAAAGGTAATCCAGTTCTTTTTTGTTCAGTTATTCTTCCATGACCTCCAGCATCATTCTGGCCCCCAGCTTGAAGCTGTTCTGAAAGATCAGGCAATCGGTGATAGTTTGAAACTCATGTACGCAATCCGTGTACTTGTCAAACAGTTCCTTCTGCTCATCCGTCATGGTAGCCTTGAGCTTTGCTTCATTCCTGCAGATCAGTTCCTGCAGCTTCTTGTACTCCTTAGAGGAAGTGTCGTACTCTGTCGGCTCGATATTGCCGTACCAGAACTCTTCAAGGATTCTCATACCGCAACCTCCCCGTAGATCAGTTCGTGGAGAACGATCTCCTCGGCGCGGTTGCGGATGCTGTTCATGGCTCCGACCCAAGCCAACAGGTCAGATGCTTTCAAATCCTCGGTCACGCCCTCGGCAACCATCATCTGCTCGACGATCAGGAACAAACGCTCCTGTGCCTGCTCGTTCAAATCCGCCAGATAGGTCCAGAGCTTGCCGCTGAGGACCAGACTGTTAAACAGGACCGGATGCTCCGTTTTAAGATACTCACGGTGCAATCTACCCCATTTTCCGATAGGCCGATGCTCTTCGGTCAGGGTCAAATTGGGCAGAAAATAGTCCCCGACGAGGGTGTATTCCAAGCCGTTTTCAATGATTGTTTTTCGCATATTTTTTGCTCCTTTTACGACAAATTCCATCATAGCCCGGCTTTTGTGTCGTAAAAGTGTCGTAAAATCAGGTGGTCAAAATCGAAAAAAGCTTGATATATCAAGGGTTTCCGGGCTCAGGTTAATACCATGCCGTGGCAAACGAATATAATCCGCTTCATGACAGTCTCCTCTTGTGTGTTTTCCCCATTATACCTCTACCGCACCACACCGTCAATCCGCTCAGAGCAGCATCTTTCCCACTGTCGCCACCAGAGTGCACAGGCACACACCAACAAGGGTTGGCACAACCACAGCCAGCGCCGTCCACTTCGCGCTCCCCGTCTCCTTTGCCACGGTCAGGCAGGTAGTGGAACAGGGCCAGTGGAACAGGGAAAACAGGATGGTACACAAGGCCGTCAACTCAGTCCATCCGTTCTCCCGCAACAGCTGACCCATGGTGTCCAGTTCCCCGGCCTCCACCAACGTTCCCTGCGACAGATAGGCCATCAGAACAATAGGGACCACAATCTCGTTAGCCGGCCAGCCCAGTATAAAGGCCATCAGAATCACTCCATCCATCCCCATCAGACGTCCCACCGGGTCCAACGCTGCAGTGATATGGGATAGAATTGTTTCGCTTCCAACGCTCACATTGGCACACAGCCAAATCACCAGTCCCGCCGGAGCAGCCACGGCCACCGCTCTTCCCAGCACGAATAAAGTTCGGTCCAGAACAGAGCGCACCACTACCTGCCCAACCTGCGGACGGCGATAGGGCGGCAGCTCCAGCGCAAAGGAGGATGGTACGCCTCGTAGCACCGTGGCCGATAGGACTCTTGAAACGGCCAGCGTCATTCCGACCCCCAGCACCAGCACGCCAAGCAGCATGGCCGCTGCCAATACGCCCGACCAAGCCCCCTGCGCGTTTCCCAGAAAGAATATAGTAATCAACGCAATCAGCGTGGGGAAGCGCCCGTTGCACGGCACCAGTGAATTGGTCACAATGGCAAGAAGCCGCTCTCTGGGTGAATCAATGATCCGGCACCCTGTCACCCCACAGGCGTTACATCCAAGCCCTTGGCACATAGTGAGCGACTGCTTCCCACATGCCCCCGCCCGATGAAAGGCATGGTCCAGTACAAAGGCCACCCGCGGCAAATATCCCAAATCCTCCAACAGAGTAAACAGCGGGAAAAAGATGGCCATTGGGGGCAGCATCACGCTGACCACCCATGCAAGCACCCGGTATACTCCATCAATCAGCACCCCGGTCAACCACGCAGGTGCTCCTGCCGCATGCAGTGCATCACGCACGGTCTCTCCTGCTGCAAACAAGCTGTCCGACAATATTTGTGAAGGAATATTACTTGCCACAATTGTCAACCATAGGATCCCGCCCAACAACAGCAGCATCAGAGGAATTCCCGTCTTTTTCGAGGTGAGTAGCCGATCAATTCTCCGTTGTCCAGCCAGTGGATCCTCCTTTCGGCAGGTCACCGCCATGGCCACGCACCGCTCTGCCTCCCTCACCCGTTCCTCCTGCGTACACGCTTCTCGTGGGATACCATGGTCGCTGGCTGGATGAGAAATATACTCCACCTCATCCATCAGCTCTTCCAGTCCCTCGCCTCGTCCGGCACAGGTACCAACCACAGGCACCCTCAACAGACGGGCCAGCTGCGCCAAATCGATCTGCATCCCGCGGCTGCGCGCCTCGTCCAGAAGATTGACGCACAGCACCACATTTTTCGTCTGCTCCATGACCTGCAGCGCAAAAATCAAGCTGCGTTCCAGACAAGTAGCATCGCAAACCACCACGGTGGCATCCGCCTGTCCGGACTGCAAAAAATCCCGTGTGATCTCCTCCTCAGCGGAATGGGCATTCATGGAATAAGTACCGGGCAGGTCTATCAGCAGAAATCGCCGTTCCCGATGTACATACTCTCCCTGCGCCACGGCCACCGTCTTCCCCGGCCAGTTTCCCGTGTGCTGGTGCAACCCGGTCAGTGCATTGAATAGGGTAGATTTCCCCACATTGGGATTCCCTGCCAAAGCCACAATGCGCCCCTGCGGCCCGGGCCGTTCTACTTCTGCCATTCGGTTCATTCTTCCCGCTCCCTGTCCGATGCCACCATAACCATATCCGCGTCCCTTTTCCGCAGGGCAATCAGCGCCCCACGTACCCGGTAGGCCGCAGGAGAGCCTGCCGGGCTGATCAGCTCACAGCACACTCCTGTTCCCGGCAAAAATCCCAACTCCCTCAGCCGCCGAACCATATCCGGCTGCCCACTCACACTGCTGATATATGCGCGCTCATCCCAACCCAGCGCACTCAATGGCAGTTCCATCCACCACCACTCCTTCCGTTGCATATGTGCCCACTCCAAGTCAGCGGAACACACTCCATTCTACGAAAGGTGCACCTCAAAGGTGCGAAAAGCCCCCACGCCAACCGGCGTGGGGGCTCTGGGTTGTGGACTTACTCCACGGAGATCATATAGTAATAGACAGGCTGTCCGCCGGGCAGGAGGCTTACCTCGGCATCAGGACAGGCGGCGGCGAAGATAGCCTGGGCCTGTTCGGCCTGCTCCTGCGTCACATCCTCACCATAGAAGATGGAGACAAACTCCGCGCCCTTCTCACTCTCAGCCTTAGCCAACTGCTCCAGCAATGCGTTCAGGTCGGTATCTGTGCCGAACAGCTGGTGCTCGGTCAGCGCCATATAGTCGCCCTGCTTGATGGCAAAACCACCAAAATCGGAGTCGCGGGCGGCATAGGTGATCTCATCTGTGCGCACGCGGGCAAAGGCCTCGGTCATGGCCGCGGTATTGTCCGCTTCCTCGGCATCAGGGTCCGCACTGAGCATGGCGGAGATACCCTGAGGCACCGTCTTGGTGGGCAGCACGATCACCTTTTTATCCTCGCACAGAGGAATACACTGCTCGGCTGCCATAATGATGTTCTTGTTATTGGGCAGGACGTAAACGATCTCGGCAGGGGTTGCGTCCACCGCTTTGAGAATATCTTCGGTGGAGGGGTTCATCGTCTGGCCCCCGCCCACCAGAGCGTCCACACCCAGATCACGGAACACGGCCTCCAGACCCTCACCGGCACACACAGCCACATAGCCGAATTTCTTTTCCGGTGCGGCATGAACAGGCTCGCTGCTCTGCTCCAGTTCCTTTTCAACGGCCTCCAGATCGTCGGTGCTCTGCGCCTTGCGTCCGGCTGCCAGATCATCCCGCTGGGTGACCATGTTCTCGATCTTGGCCAGCTCCAGTGTACCGTACTTTTGAGCCTCATTCAACGCATCACCGGGGGTATTGGTATGGACATGGACCTTGAACGCCTCATCGTCCTCACCAATAACCAGACTGTCACCGATGCTGTTCAGATACTTGCGGAAGGGATCCAGATTTACATCGGGGTCTTTCTTGCGCACAATAAACACGGTATCAAAGGCGAAGGTAATCTCCTCGTCAGCCATTTCACTGAACACAGAGCTTTCCTCTGCACCGTCGTCCTCGGTGACTTCAGGCATAGGTTCGCCCCGCAACTCATCCAGCATGCCCTGGAGGATGACAAGGAATCCCTTGCCGCCCGCGTCCACCACGCCTGCCTTTTTCAGTACGGGGTTCATATTGATGGTATCATCGAGGGTGACCTGACCCTGAGCGATAGCGGCTTCCAGCACGGCCTCTACACTGTTGTCCTCCCGGGCCTTTTCGGCGGCCTTGGCAGCAGCCATGCGGGATACGGTGAGAATGGTGCCCTCGGCAGGCTTCATGACTGCCTTATAGGCAGCTGCAACGCCAAAGTCAAGGGCGATGGCAAAATCACGGCCGTCCACGATTTCCTTCTCCTTCACCGCCTTGGCAAAGCCGCGGAAAAGCAGGGAAAGAATGACGCCGGAGTTGCCGCGGGCACCGCGCAACAGGGCGCTGGCAGCACCGGAGGCCGCCTGTCCCACAGTGTCAAAGCTCTTTTTCTTCATCTCCGCAGAGGCTGCGGAAATGGTCAGGCTCATATTGGTACCCGTATCACCGTCAGGAACTGGAAACACGTTCAGGTCGTTGATGGGCTGCTTCTGCAGATTGATGGCGGCGGCGGCATGGATGACCATACGCTGAAATACCGCCGCGTCAATAGTCTGTATCATAGCGACAAATTTCCTTTCTGTATAGGTCGTCCCGCCTTACACGCGCATGGAGTCCACGCACACGTCCACGGACTTAACCGTGCAGCCGGTGGTCTTGCTGACCACATAGCGCACCTCACTCATGATGGAGCGGCACACAGCCACCAGATTCACGCCGTTCTCCACAATGATGTGCAGTTCAATGGAGACGGAATTATCCTCATTATAATATACCTTCACGCCCTTGCCCATAGATTCCCGCTTGAGCAGATGCACAAGGCCGTCAGTGGCAGAGCGGACCGCCATTCCCTTCACGCCGTAGCAGTTGGTGGCAGCAGCGCCGGTGATGTTGGTAAACACTTCACTGCTGATGCGGATCTCGCCTTTTTCCGTTCGCTGTTTCATTGGAACACCCTTCCTTTCCTGGGTATGAAGCATAGTTGCTCATGTTCATTGTAGCCTATTTCGCGCCAAATTACAAGCAAAAAATAATGCCGGGCATTCCCGGCATTATCCTTACAATGGTGCAAAGCCCCGCACCTGCTCAAGCCGCTGCGGAGCAGCCAGACTGCGGCAGACGGGCGAGCGGTACAGGGCACCCAACAATACCGATCCGCAAACGCCGCAGGCCAACAGTTCCCCTGCACCTACCGTTACCGCATTAAGGGCAAAGGCGCTCCAAAACCCAGGAGAAACACCAACCTGTACCAAAGCGATCTCCGCCCCCACGATAACTGCGTTGCAAATCACCGGAGGCAGCGGCGCCAGCCAGCGGTTGTTCAGCCGTCCGGTCCAGATGCAGGCCAGCAGGGTCGCCAGCGACCCGAACAGCACATCTAACACAAAGGGTGAAAACAGATTCGCGATCACACACCCCACGAACAGTCCCAGCGTAGCTGTGGGGTAAAAGAAGGGCAGCACCGTCAGCGCCTCGGCAAAGCGCACCTGCACCGGTCCATACTGAGGCACGGGCAGAAAAAGGGTCAGCACGGCATAAGCGGCGGCCAGCACGGCAGACAGAGTCAGATCGCCAACAGACAGTTTCATTGGGATACCTCCATTTTTTGTTTAGAGAACGGTAAAATACCGAACGAACACGGGCGCTTGTGTAACACTAACTTCCGGTGTCACGTTTCGCCTGCTCACGACGCGCGGTTTCCCTTCGACTCGGACGCGAAACAGATTGCTGTGCAATCTTCGGTTTCTTGTCCTCGCTTCGGTCCATCCGCGCTGTTTGCAACGGCTCAAACGCTTCGTGCTTGGACGAGGTGTGGAAACTCGTCCCAAGGAGTATATCACATTCTTTTCTTCCGCACCAGTGTTTTTTCTTCCGTCCTGTGTTATAATGGCAAAAACAAGGAGTGTGATGTTATGCTGTTTCTTTGTTATCCCAAATGCACCACCTGCCAAAAGGCCCGCAATTTGCTTGATGAGCGTGGTCTTTCCTACACCTTCCGGGATATCAAAGAGGACCACCCCACCCCAGAGGAACTGCGCCGCTGGCATGTCATGAGCGGACTTCCCCTGAAAAAGTTCTTCAACACCAGCGGTCTGCAGTATAAGGCTTTGGGGCTGAAAGACCGTCTACCCACCATGTCGGAAGAGGAACAGTTCGCCCTGCTTGCCGGTGATGGCATGCTGGTCAAGCGCCCCCTGCTGATCTGCGGCGATAAAGTTCTGGTCGGCTTCCGCCGCGAGGAATACGAATCCCTCTGAAAAAAGTGTTTTTCCCCTTGCCACCGAAAGGAAAATATGCCATAATAGCACAGTCCACTTCTCCCTATGCAGCGGTATCGAAGTGGTCATAACGGGGCTGACTCGAAATCATGTGATTTATTCGGAAAACTGCATATTTTCACGCGGAGACGTATCGAAGTGGTCATAACGGGGCTGACTCGAAATCAGTTTGCAGGCAACTGCACGTGGGTTCGAATCCCACCGTCTCCGCCACAAAACCCTTGGAAACACTCAGTTTCCAAGGGTTTTCTTTTTGCCGCGCCCTATGTTCTTCACTCCACAAAAAACAAAATGGTGCCCATGGTGCCCTGTTTGTGGTGCCCAAGCCATAAATACCATTCAGCTAAAATGAATGCTGTGGTGCCAAAATGGTGCCCACACTCAGCGTGATGCTATGTAAATACTTCTTTGTTGTATTATGGATGACGCAAACGAAGTGTGGCGGCATCATCTCATCATAACTCCCCTTTTTTGTGCGGTTTGTCAATGGATTTTATCAATGCTGTAAAGTAATATGATTCTATCGTTCCATACAAACAACACATAAGTCAAGGAGTAAAACCATGAAAAGATTATTGCCTCTCGTATTGGCCTTGCTTGTAGTGGTGTTGATGACAGCCTGTGGCACCCCTGCCAACAACAGCACAATCACCGACGTTGATGCAAGCACAATCACGGAAAGCAATGCAGGAAATACCATCCCCACCAACGTTGGAACATTTAATAAAACTGCTCAAATAGCCGAAACTGTACTCGTTGATGAAAACAACGTAAAAATCACCGCCACCGGTTTGACCTACGATGACTATAATGCGGAGGTCGAACTTCTTATCGAAAACAACAGCGACAAAGATCTGTCGTTTGTCTGTGGCTCTTCGGGATACAATTGCAACTCAATCAACGGCTATATGACCCCTGACGGGTATCTGTTCTGCGATGTCACGGCAGGCAAGAAAGCCTATGATTCCGTAAGCTTTTCTTATGATGAACTGATGCTGTACGGCATCAATGAGATTGCCGACATCGAACTTGGCTTCTGCATAGAAAATGATGATTACAACCGCACATACACCGGGCCTCAGCAGATAAAAACATCGATTGCAAACTCCTTTGATTATGATAAGGAATATTTTCAGGACGCAATTACAGATCCCAGCGTCCAGAAAGCATTTTATTATTCTACTGAATTCTTTTCCGCTGATACGCTATATGACCAGAACGGGATCAGCGTCCGTTCTGAAGCTCTGGTTGAAAATGGACATGGCGAGTTGATGCTTCTGTTGGAAATCATGAACGCTTCTTCTGAGATGGTTTATGTCGTAACAGATGACATTGCTATCAATGGGTTGGTTTGCCGCACCTCTCCTTGGTCTTCAGATATGGTCACTCCCGGAAAGAAGAGTGTTGCTGTCATCCAACTTCATTCCGTGCTTAGCAAATCTTATTGGGATGATTTGGGCATTAAGGATATTACGTCTATTGACCTTACCATTAACATCGAAGACCAAGAGGGCACCGCACTCGCGGATCCAGCCGCCCTTTCCGTAAAGATATCCGACAGCAATCAGTTTGATTCAAGTGGTGCAGAGGTTTATAACGCCAATGGCATTCGCGTTATCTCCAAAGGAGTGTTTGAGTCTGACTCGGACTATGACGATGATCTCTATCCGATTCTTTTAGTTGAAAACAACAGCGGCAAAACAATTCGAGTCTATGACGTATATGATTCTTTGTCTATAAACGGTTTCATGATGGATTATTATCTTACATCCGTTGAAATCGATGACGGGAAGTGCGCCGTTGTAGAAATCGACCTTTACGATTCTTCCCTTAAAAAGAATAAGATTACAAGCATTTCCGATATTGCTGAACTTGAGTTAAAACTTAGTTTCCTGTCCGGCAATAAAACAATCGATGAACCCAAGGTTATTATCACCTACTAATTCTATAGCATAAAAACGGCGGAAGGCATCCTTCCGCCGTTTTCTCTTGCTATGATTCAAGAACAGGTTTTATCCCGCATTTTAGAAGGCAACT
Source organism: Oscillospiraceae bacterium (assembly GCA_015068065.1). Taxonomy (GTDB): domain Bacteria; phylum Bacillota; class Clostridia; order Oscillospirales; family Oscillospiraceae; genus Lawsonibacter. The sequence continues at coordinate 10,890 of SVLE01000028.1, forward strand.
CCTGCACGACCGAGGCCTTTCCGTATTTCTTGCAGCCCTCCCGAATTTTATCCGCATAGATATCGACGCTATCCGGAGATTTGCAGACTGTTCTCTCTGTCGAGACACAGTTACAAATTCCACGGAAACTTCATTCAGAGGCCAGACTATATTTTCAATCAACCATTACTTAAGTAACCGAAAGGGCATGTCTCCTGTGGATCACAGGAGACATGCCCTTTAACCGTTCCCTTTATTGGTTGATTAGATGACTCCCATGAGCAGGTTCATGGTGTACATCTCCAGCTGCTCGAACTTGCGCTGAGCGATCAGCTCATTAGCGTACTTGTAGTCATAGCGGGCAACCTTCTCCTCCAGAGCCTTGAACACGGCCAGAGAGTTGGCCAGATGCTCGTAGCTGTCCTCATCAGAGGTGGTACGCATGGCCTTCACGTCCAGACCAACGTACTCGCCCTTGCTGCCGTAGCCGTTCTCCACCAGCACCTTGACCTGATTGAAGGCGGAACGCAGGTTCTCCACGCCGAAGGATTTGTCCTGATCGTAGCGGATGCCGTTCTGATCGTTCAGGTGGACGGTGAACAGCTTGTCAAAGGCCATAGCGAAGCCGATCTCGTTGGCGGGATCCAGGCCGGCCAGAACGGCGTGAGCGGACTCCAGGTTGCCGCCCACACGCTTGGGATCGATGGTAGCGGCAGAGACGGCCATCACGTGACCCATGGTGCCGCAGATGGAGCGGTCGATGGGCTCATTGGGCTTGGGCTCGATGCACACGCGGATGTTGGGATCGTACTCCAGCATCTTGTTGATGGCATCGATCAGCTGCTTGGTAGCCCAAGTGGGATTCTTACTCTCGGCGCACAGGGTGCCCTCACGGGCCAGCCACAGCACCAGCAGATCAGTGCCCAGCTCCTTGGCGATGTCGATGGAGCGGTAGGTGCGCCACATGGCGAACTCACGGTCCTCTTCGCTGGTGCTCATGTAGCCGCCGTCCTGAGTATGAGGATCCATCCACAGGCGGGGAGCCACAAACTCAGCCTTCAGGTTGTACTTGTCCAGCAGCTTCTTCACGCCGCGGGCGTACTCCTTGATCTCTTCCTCGGTCATGTTGTTCATGTTGGGCACGGCATCGTCATCATGGAACTGGACGGCGTCAAAGCCCAGCTCGGCGAACTTGGCGAACTTGGTCTCCAGATCGATGGGCTGGCGGGTCTCGGGACCATAGGAGTCAGCGCCGGTGTGAACGTTCCAGGGGCCTACGGAAAACTTAAACTTAGACATAACAATTTCCTCCTCTTATTTTTTGCCGCCGTGGCGGCCGATTGACATTAGTAAACTTGCTTTTCCTCGTAACGGATATCGGTTTCGGTCACATCAAGCAGGGACAGTTCGCAGCAGATCTTGTCCAGTGCCGCCTGTGCCTGCTCTTCCGGGAAGTACTTCTGCAGATGCATACGGAACGCACCTTCTACCGTCAGGCTCCATGCAATGTACGCAGTCTGCTTTTTGATGTCCTCACGGGTCAGTCCGGGCACGTTGGCCAAAAAGATCTCCACAGCCCGTGGATCACCCATGACCTTGGCATACTGGCTGTTGGCGCCATAGGCATAGGGGTTGGTTCCCACCGCCTTAAAGCGACCTTCCACAAGAATCTTCCGGGAAGAGCTGCCCAGCCGGACGGTGAACCAGCCCGGCTCACACACCCACTTGCCCAGTTCCTGATCAAAAGAATTCAAGGACTCACGGTTGAGCACAATGGTAACGTCTCTGCTCTCACCGGGTTGCAGGAACACCTTTTGGAAGCCCTTGAGTTCCTTGAGCACTTTCTGCTGGGTGGAAACCTCGTCCGTCAGGTACAGCTGCACCACTTCGGCACCGGCACGGTCTCCGGTGTTGGTCACACGGACGGTCACTTCAAAGGTATCCTCACTGTCGTAGCAGAAGTTCTCCTTCATGCGCAGATGGTCGAATTCAAAGGTGGTATAGGACAAGCCGTGTCCAAATGGGAACATGGGCTCGATGTGGCGGGTATCGTAGTGGCGGTAGCCCACGAACAAGCCCTCGCCATGCAAAATCACATTGTCCTCGCCGGGGAAGTTGCCGAAGGCGGGACAGTCGTAGAGGTGATACGGGAAGGTTTGAGCCAGCTTGCCGGAGGGGTTGACCCGTCCGTACAGGATGTCCGCTGTGGCCCGTGCGCCCTCCTGACCGGGAAAGTAGACACACAAAATGGCGTCCGCCCGCTCCAGAATACCGTCCAGCTCCACGGGACCGGCCACATTCAGCACCAGAATGACCTTGGCCCCGCAGCTTTGGGCGGCATCCGCCGCCTTGTGGAACTGCTCCTGAGCCGCGCGGCTCAGCTTCAGATCCTCACGATCCGCCCCCTCCTGTCCGGCGGAGAAGATGGTCACAACCACGGCTTTGGTATCCCCTGTCACCGTGTCAAAGGTCACCTTGTCCTCCCCTACGATGGAGGCGGCGCTATCCAGCAGGCTGGTGGTCTTATCCGTCATCACACGCCCGCTGCCCACGCCGCTGTCCTCAAATTTTTTGCAGCGGGGGCCGAAGAAGGCGGTGTTGGTATCCTCCGCCAAGGGCAGAGTGTTATTTTCGTTCTTCAGCAGTATAATGCCGGCTGCCGCCGCATCGTAGGCCACCTGCCGTCCTTCCTCCGCGTCCAGATCCGTATACTTTCGGCCCTTCATCACGGGCATCTCTACCAGCGCGTTCAGGACGTTCTCCACCGCCTGGTCAAGGCGGGCTTCCGCCAGAGTTCCGTTCTTCACCGCCTCGACGATGGGAGTGATGTCACGGGGTCCGGGCATACACAGGTCGTTGCCCGCCTCCACGGCGGCCACCTGATCGTACACGCCGGTCCAGTCGGAGACTACGAAGTGCTCAAAGCCCCAATCCTTGCGCAGCACATCCTCCAGAATCCACTTATTCTGAGAGGCAAAGCTGCCGTTGATGGCGTTGTAGGAGGTCATCACATTTTTCACGCCGCCCTCCTGCACGCATGCCTTGAATCCGGGGAAATACATCTCACGCAGCACCCGCTCGGACACGATGGAGTTGACTGTCTTTCGGTTGGTCTCCTGATTGTTGACGGCGAAGTGCTTCACATCGGCAAGCACGCCCTGCTCCTGCACACCCAAGGGGTACTGGGGGGCCAGTTTGGTCATCAGGAAGGGGTCTTCGGAATAATACTCAAAGCCACGGCCGCCTCTGGGGTCACGCAACAGGTTGACTCCGGGAGTACCCAGCAGCACGTCCACACCAAAGGCGCTTGCCTCCTTGCCCGCAAGCCGGGCACTTTCCCGCACTACCTGAGGGTCCCATGTAGAGGCCATCAGGGACGCCACCGGCTGACAGGTGGGCAGTGCTCCGGAAGGCACCAGCTTTTTCAGATAGGTCAGAAAATCCTCCAGCAGCTCCCGCTCGTCCTCGGCCAAAGCATCCCGATCATTCAGGTGCTCCAGAATATTGACCAACTGGGACAGGCTGTTGGGGCCGCTACCGATGCCGGTTCTGGATGTCAGCTTTCCGTTGGACAGCAGTTCCTTCAGGTACTGGCGCAGATTAACGCCGCAGCCGTTGTCGATGAGCATGGCCGCAGGGATGCCAAGCCGGGGAATGGCCGCCGTTCCGTAGGTGGTGGTACCGGTGATTATCTGCGCCTTTTCTTCCAGCGTCATTTCCGCCAGAACCGCCTTTACGGAGGCGCGGTCGGTCAATTGAATCGCCATGATGTTCCTCCTTACTGCAGAGCGCGCTCTTCTGTTCCGACCCACTTGCTGTTGCCGATCCCTCCGGTGGGCAGAATTTCAGGCGGCGTAAAGGTGGATTCCATCTGATAGAATGCGCCCTGTTCGGCGCTGATCATCATGCCATGAATCATTTCAAACACGTGATAGGCCATTTCCTTGCTGGCTCGGTGGGGTCTGCCCGCCCGGATGGACCAAGCCATCTCCGCCGCGCCCAAACCACGGGAATTGCTGTCAAATCCATGACTCAGGGGGAATTCAATCTCCGGCCGCTTGAGCCGCTTGAGTACCACGGGATCGCCAAAATTATTGGGGTTGCCCATGGAAAGGATTCCGTCCGTTCCGTAGATCTCCAGACAGTACTTCTCGTCCATCAGCGTGTCTGAGTTCATGTGCAGGGTGCCCAGAACACCGCTTTCATACTGAATGGTCGCGGCGAGTACGTTAGGCACTTCCAGCTCATACTGCTGTCCCATCATAGGCGAGCCGATACGGTTATTGATTCTCACCGGGTTGTGGGTGGCGGTAAAGGCTGCGATGGAGCGGGCAGGCCCCAGAATGGCCGCCAGCGCGGTCAGATAGTAGCCGCCCATATCCAGGGCGATTCCGCCACCTTTTTTGTACAGATGGGGCAGAAATTCACCAAAGGCACCATAGTCTCTGCTGATGGAAGCCCGACAGGACAGGGGTGTGCCGATCAGGCCGGATTCTACAATAAACTTGGCCGTCTGCACGCTGGCACCCAAAAAGGTGTCCGGGGCCACACCCAGACGCAGCCCCTTTTCCTCGGCCAGTTCCACCAGTTCCTTACCCTGCCAAAGCTCCGCGGCAATCATCTTTTCACAGAAAACGTGCTTACCTGCCAGCAGGCACTGCTTGTTCACAGGGTAGTGGGCTCCGGGAGGGGTCAGGTTGAGCACCATCTCGATCTCCGGATCGGCACAGATCTCATCCAGACTCATAGCCTTGCAGCCATATTTCGCCGCGCACTCTTCCATGCGCTGCACCATCATGTCACTACAGGCCACAAGCTCCAGGATCTCAAACTTGCCGTTTGTCATGTTTGTCATGTAAATATCACTGATGGTACCGCAGCCCACCACAGCAACTTTTACTTTCTCCATCTTTATATTCCTCCGCTGATTTCGTGTTTAACCTATACTGCACTTCAGTTTACACTCGCATGCTAACACATTTATCCGCGGCAATCTATCGTCCCAAAAGAGAATGAGACTTTTTGCGAAAAACTGCATATGAAAAGTGAATTTTTACACAATCCTCATCCCCTCCATCACAAAAAAAGAGCCGCCCTGCCTTTCGGCAGGACGGCTCTGAGTCAATTCATTGTTTTGCCCTTTTCGCACGTTTCTTTCGATATCCTCCGGGTGTTTCTCCCGTAATTTTCTTAAACGCCCTGCAGAAGTTTTTCGCATCGGAAAACCCAACCATCCCCGCGATCTGTTCCACAGAAGAGGCGCTTTCTTTCAGGTGCAGACAGGCAATTTCCACTCGGTGACGGGTCAGAATATTGTGAAAGGTGTCTCCCGCTACCCGTTTAAAGATTTTGCAGAAATTGCTTTTACCGTATCCGCACATCTGACTCATGGTTTCAAGATCAAGGTTCTCATAATAGTGTTCGTATATGCTCTGCAGCGCCTGTTCAATCTTTTCAATCTCCTGAAAGGAACTTGCAGGCATGGCTGTCTGCCTTTTCTCGGCCAGAAGCCGCAGGAGCAACGCGCTGATCTTATACAGGTTTCCCTGTATTTCCAGTCCGAAAAACTCCGTTTTTTTCATGTGCAGACCGGCCGTCTCCTCCAACAGCCCTTCCAGTTCGGGATACAGTGCATTCGAATCCCTTTCGTCTTTCAGTCGGAGCAGATTATCCCGGGGCGTAATTTTGGAAAAGGAGTCGAAGTAATCGCCCAGCAGGAGTGGGCTCAATTCAATGGTCAACCTGCGGTTTACACCGGGCTTTTTCCCGGCAAACTCATGGGCTGTCATGTGGTTGATCACCAGCAGATCACCGGCACGCAGGGGCTGGTTTTTGCCCTCAATGATAACCGAATATTCACCCTCCAGACAATAACTCAGTTCGATTTCCGGATGGCGGTGACATTCAAAGGGGATGGCGTCGCCTACCATAACAATGTAGGGGTGTTTTCCAACCAGCATTTTTTGGTAAAGCATTTTTTAGCACCTCCTTTTTTGTAGTATATCCGACGTCTCCGAAGATTGCAATAGCCAGTAAATTTTTGCGAAATTCAGGCAAAGAAACGCCCTTTCCCTTTCGCGTGAAAACGATATAATCAAAATAGATTGATATACTTTGCGTTTTGTGACCACATGCATCCCAAACGAATCATCAAAGTATTGGTTGACAACATCACCTAAGGAGGACAAAATTATGTTCAGAATCGGCAAAGAAGAAATTCAGGAATTGACCAAAGTGATTGAATCCCGCGACATGTTCAAGATCAACCAGGGCCTGCAGGAATCCGCTCAGGTGGAGGCCAAGCTGTCCAAGATCTTCAACTGCAAGCACCCCATCTTTATGACCAGCGGCCACGCCGCCCTGACCAGTGCTCTGATCGGCATGGGCATCGGCCCCGGCGATCAGGTCATCGTCCCCGCCTACACCTACATTGCCACCGCCATGGCCGTGGTCAACGCCGGTGCCATCCCCGTTATCGCCGAGGTGGACGAGACTCTGACCATTGATCCCGCCGACATCGAGAAAAAGATCACCCCCAACACCAAGGCCATCATCCCCGTCCACATTCAGGGCTTCCCCTGCAACATGGACGCCATCATGAAGCTGGCTGACAAGTATGGCATCAAGGTTCTGGAAGACGCCTGTCAGGCTGACGGCGGTGCCTTCGGCGGCAAGCGTCTGGGTTCCATCGGCCATGCCGGCGCCCTGAGCTTCAACTTCTACAAGATCGTCAGCTCCGGCGAGGGCGGCGCTCTGCTCACCAGCGACCAGACCATCTTCGAACGCGCCCTGATCTATCAGGACAGCAGTGCCATCGCCTTCTTCGGTGACCAGATGTCCGGCTTCTCCACCCAGCCTTTCTGCGGCACCGAGTTCCGCTCCAACGAGCTGTGCGCCGCCGTGATGAACATGCAGCTGGACAAGCTGGATGACATCCTGCACGATCTGCGCGCCAACAAGAAGTACATGATGGACGCTCTGAAGGACCAGTACCAGTTCGCCCCCTCCAACGATATCGCGGGCGACTGCGGCACCACTATCCCCTTCCGCTTTGAGAGCGAGGAGAAGGCTCGCGCCTTTGCCAACGCCGAGAGCATCGTTGCCGCCGGCATCAAGTGCACCCTGCCCATCGACACCGGCAAGCACGTGTATCGCCACTGGGCTCCCATCATTGAAAAGCGCGGCGCCTGCCACCCCCTGATGGACCCCTTCAAGATGGAGGCCAACCTGCCCATCACCCCCAACTACACCGAGGATATGTGCCCCAAGTCTCTGGACCTGCTGGCCCGCACCGTGTACGTCCACGTCAACCCCGACCACACCACCGCCGAAATGGACGCCAGAATCGCCGCCATCCGCGCCGCTCTGTAAGATATACCGATAATAGGAGGCGTCCGTTATGAAACCCAGACTCGAAGACCTGACCCTGCGTGAACGAATTGCTCAGACCGGCATGGTCGCCCCCAGTGAGATCACCAAGGGCGCTGCCGAATGCGGCGGCTGGGCCGAATATTTCCAGAAGTACCCCTTCAGCGGTGCTTACGTGAACTTCTCCTGCCGTGATATGGACGGCAACACCTTTGATCACCCCTTGAAGCTGGGCGAGGCCATCCGTGATGCCAGCGTCAAGGCCAAGATCCCCCTGCTGGTCACCTGTGACGAGGAATTCGGCGGCTGTGACTCCTTCCCGCAGCTGCACGCCATCAGCACCAACCTGGCCTTGGGCGCTGCCGGCTCCGAAGAACTGGCCTATTGGCGCTCCTATTACTGGGCCAAGGAGATGCTCTCCTTCGGCGCCAACTGGGTGTTCGGCCCCGTGGTAGACATGGCCAAAAACTTCTTCTCGGCCCACGCTATGCGCGATCTGGGCAACGATCCCGAACTGGCCACCAGACTGGTTCCCAGCATTATCAAGGGCATTCATGACGCCGGGCTGGGCGACTGTGTCAAGCACTACCCCGGCGGCGGCAACGAGTACCGCGACTCCCACTACTCTTTCATGACCAACAACGTCAGCAAGGAGGATTGGTTCGCCAACGAGTTCCGCATCTACGAGTCCGCGGTCAAGGCCGGCACCAACGGCATCATGACCGCCCATGAATACGTCCCCGCCTTTGACCCCTCCTTCGCCCGCGGCCGCGTGCCCAGACCCGCCACCGCCTCCAAGCCCATCATCGACATCATCCGCAACGAGCTGAACTACGACGGCATCGTCATCACCGACGCCGTGTCCATGAAGGGTCTGGCCGCCGCCTTTGAGCATGAGGATGTTTACATCGAGTGTTTCAACGCCGGCAACGACATCATTCTCTTCTGCCGCAACGACTACATCGACGTGATGGAGAAGGCCGTCAAGAACGGCCGCGTGTCCGAGGAGCAGATCAACCGCTCCTGCCAGCGCGTGCTGGATCTGAAGGAGCAGCTGGGGCTGTTCGACAACATCCCCGCCCCCGTCATGCCTACGGAAGAGGACACCAAAGCCCTGGAGCAGGCCTGCTACAAGGTCGCCAAGCACGCTCTGACCCTGGTGAACAACGTGGATGATATGATTCCCTTCGATCCCAAAAAGGTCAAGAAAGTAGCCATCATCAAGCTGTCCCCCTCCGAAAAGTTCGAGCGCAATCTGCACCATCTGGTGGAGGCCTTCGAGTCCCGCGGCATCGAAGTGGAACTGCTGCTCTACGGCGGCAAAAAAGACGACCTGGCGCGGCTGGCCGAAACCTGCGACATCATCGTCTATGCCTGCTATCTGGCCCAGGGCGACCCCAGAGGTATGCCCTTCTACACCAGACAGGAGGACCTGAACACTCTGTTCAACAGTCTGTCCTACGGCGCCGCAAAGACCGTGGTTGTCTCCTTCGGCGTCCCCTCCATCTACTACAACTATTTTGAGAATGCCGACGCTTTCGTCAACGCCTACTCCATGGATCCCGGCTCCATGAAGGCCTTCGCAGACGGCATTCTGGGCGACTTTGAGTTCACCGGTAAATCTCCCGTGGCTTTGAAACCCGAATTTAAGTAATCCAAATCAAGGAGGTATTCTCCATGAGACCCAAACTGAAAGAACTGACCCTGCGTGAGCGAATCGCCCAGACCGGCATGGTCGCCCCCAGTGAGCTCATCAAGGGTGCCGCCGAGTGCGGCGATTGGGCCGCCTATTTCCAGAAGTATCCCTTCAGCGGCGTTTATCTGAACTTCTCCTGCCGTGATTTGGAGGGTAACCCCTTCACCGAGCCTCTGAAGCTGGGCGAGATGATCCGTGACGCCAGCGTCAAGGCCAAGATCCCTCTGCTGGTCACCTGTGACGAAGAAATGGGTGGCGACCACACCTTCCCCGGTCACCTGCACCCCATCAGCCCCAACCTGGCGGTGGGTGCCGCCGGCTCTGAGGAGCTGGCCTATCAGCGCACCTATTACTGGGCTAAGGAGATGCGCTCCTTCGGTGTCAACTGGGTGTTCGGCCCTGTGGTGGATCTGTGCCGCAACTTCTTTAAGGCCGGTTCCCTGCGCTCTCTGGGCTATAGCCCCGAGTTGCTGGAACGTCTGGTGCCCCATATGATCCGCGCCATCCACGATGCGGGTCTTGCCGACTGTGTCAAGCACTATCCCAGCGGCGGCGATGACTACCGTGACAGCCACTTCTCCTCCACCACCAACAACACCACCCGCGAGGACTGGTACAAGCGCAACTTCCCCGTGTGGAAAGCCGCGGTGGATGCCGGCACCTCTTCTATCATGACCTCCCACTCCTCTGTCCCCGCCTTTGACCCCTCCTTCGCCCGCGAGGGCGTGCCCCGTCCCGGCACCGCCTCCAAGCCCGTTCTGGATATCATCCGCAACGAGCTGAACTACGACGGCATCGTCATCACCGACGCCGTATCCATGAAGGGTCTGGCCGCCGCCTTTGAGCCGGACGACATCTACATCGAGTGCTTCAACGCCGGCAACGACATCATCCTGTTCTGCCGCAACGATTATATCGATGTGATGGAAAAGGCAGTCAAGGACGGCCGCGTGTCCGAGGAGCGCATCGACGAGTCCTGCCGCCGCGTGCTGGATCTGAAGGAGAAGCTGGGTCTGTTCGAGGGCGTCCCCGTCCCCGTCATGCCCACCGAAGAGGATGTCAAGGCGCTGGAACAGGCCTGCTACAACGTGTCCAAGGCCGCTCTGACCCTGATCAACAACAAGGGCAATATGATCCCCTTCGACCCCAAGAAAGTCAAGAAGGTGGGCATCATCAAACTGTCCCCCTCCACCATCTTCGATACCGCACTCGAGCGTCTGACAGAGAACTTCGAGACCCGAGGCATGGAAGTGACCCTGCATACCGGCATCCTCAAAAAGGATGATCTTATGGAACTGGATCGCACCTGCGACATCATCGTCTACGCCTGCTATTTGGCTTCCGGCGACCCGAGAGGCATGATGTTCTTCACCGGAGCCGAACTCAGTTCCCTGTTCAACACATTGTCCTGCGGCGCTTCCAAATCCGTGGTGTGCTCCTTCGGTGATCCCTCTATCTACTACAACTACTTCGAAAATGCCGATGCCTATATCAACGCCTATGCCAAGGACGCCGGCACCATGAAAGCTTTTGTGGACGGCATTCTGGGTGACTTTGAGTTTACCGGCAAGACCCCCGTCCCCCTGTGTCCCAAGTTCCTCTTTGACTGATTTTAAATGTTCCATTCCTAATGGTGGTGAATTAAATGAAACTCCAACATAATCTGATGTGCGGTGTTGGCCGCGCCGACATTACCCCTCCGGTCGGCACAGTCATGTATGGTTACGCACCCGGCCGTCCATCCACATCCATTGGCGACCATCTGACCGCAACTGCAATCAAGCTGCAGTCCGAAGAAGATTCCGCCCTGATGATCACCTGCACGCTCTGTGCGTTCAACCCGGACTTGACACAGCGCTTGCAGGAAGCTGCCGGAAAAATTACCGGCGTCCCTGCGGAAAATGTGACCATTTCCGCCACACATACCCATTCCGGGCCGAACACAAACTTCGACTCCGCATGGGGCAGCGTAGATACTGAGTACATTGAGAACATTCTTGTTCCCGGTGTTCTGAAGGCTGCGGAAGAAGCATCCGCAGTCCGTCCCGCCCAAATGGGCGTGGGGGAAACCCTGAGCGAGGTGGGCATCAACCGCCGTGAAGTGAAAGAAGACGGCACCACTGTGCTGGGCCAAAATCCCTGGGGGCCTAAGGACCCCACCATGACGGTTGTCTCTTTCCGCGGAGAAGACGGTACCATCATCGCAAACATGATCCACTACTGCTGTCATTGTACCGCTTCCGGCAAGAACGAAGAAATTACCCGTGACTGGGCCGGCGTCATGACGGATATGCTGGAAACCGAGACCGGTGCCATTACCGGATTCTATGCCGGTTTTGAGGGCGATCAGGGGCCGAACCTGCCCAATGGACACACCATCGGAACTTACCAGCTTGCCCTTCAGTTGGGTGCCCGCGCCGGAGGGGATGCCGTGCGTGCCTTCCGTAACATCAAAGAATGGCGCGACGAGCCTGTCCGTGTGCTGCACGGCACCGTCAAAGTTCCTTTCATGCCCCTTCCTTCCCGTGAAGAGGCGGAAAAGAACCTTGCGGAGTTGGGCTCTCTGGAGCAGCTGCGTGCCCAAGGTCTGCACATCAAGACGAATGAGTATCTGCGCTGGCAGAACGTTCTGGCCGAATACTCCTCCGGTCAGCCGCTTAAGACCCACTGGACCTTCCCCCAGAGTATTGTCACCATCGGTCCGGTTGCGATTTTGCCTTGTCCCTTTGAGGCGTTTATTGAAATTGCACTGCGCATCCGCAAGGGAAGTCCATATGCCTATACACTGAATCTCTGCAATACCGGCGGTGCGGTGGCATACCTGCCCACCCCCTGTGATCTTCCCCGCGGTGGCTATGAGGTCCGTCAGTTCCTCAGCTCTTTCCGAACCACCTATGATCTTCCTCGCAATACCGACGATTACTGGGTACAGGAAAACCTGAAAATCCTTCGGGAAGAATAATCCCTTTCTGCCCGCCTGATTGGAGCAGCTCAGTATGAAAGTTTGAATTGCTGTCAATACGGATAACACCCCTCTTGTGGTGCCCAAATGGTGCCTACCACCAACGTGACGCTATGTGAATACTTCTTTGCTCTGTAACAAGAAGTATCAATCCTAATTGAAATCATGCATTTCAAATCACTTTATATAGCTCTACATGATAAAACAGGCCATATCCCCTCTCTCGAAATCAGTTTGCGGGCAACCGCACGTGGGTTCGAATCCCACCCGCTGCGCCATAAAAATAAACTCTCACCTTTTGGTGAGAGTTTATTTTTTATCCGGGTGGGATTCGAACCTTGAGAGGGTGAGCGACGTGAAGAAAATGTGCCGGGGGCACGTTTTTAGCCGCGAAGTCCGAAGTAGCTACGCTACGAGGACGGATGACGCAAACGAAGTGCCGCAGCATCATCCCACCCGCTGCGCCAAAAAAACCTCGGAAACACTACGTGAACAGGTCCAGATTGTGCGGACAGCACAAAAAAGACCCCTGGTAGGAAAATATTGAGTTTTAAGCGGAGTGGCGCAGCGTGAGCGGCGCCACTCCAGTTTTTAACTGGATGCGCTGGTGATTGTA
>SVLE01000068.1 GCA_015068065.1 Oscillospiraceae bacterium
TGCCCTTAATCTGGTCCAGAATCCGGGTCACGTCCCGGACAAAGCCCATATCCAGCATCCGGTCCGCCTCGTCCAGCACCACGGTGAGCACCTTGTCCACCCGGACGGTGCGCCGCTTCATGTGGTCCATGAGCCGGCCCGGGGTCGCCACCACGATCTGGGGCCGCTTTTTCAGTTGGGTGATCTGCTTGTCAATGGGCTGGCCGCCATACAGGCAGACGGTGCGCACTCCCTCTTTAAAAGCGCACAGGTCACGCAGTTCCTCCTGGATCTGGATAGCCAGCTCCCGGGTGGGGGCAAGGACCAGTCCCTGCACCTCGTCCACAGCCGGGTCAATGTGCTCCACCATGGGGATGCCAAAGGCAAAGGTCTTGCCCGTTCCGGTGGGTGCCTTGGCAATGACATCCTTCCACTCCATGAAGCAGGGGATGGCTCCCGTCTGGACGGGAGTGGCCTCCACATAGCCCTTTTTGTCGATGGCGCGCATAACCTCGGCCGACAGGCCAAGCTGGTCATAGCGTATCACATCATTGACGATCTCGCCGTTGATTTCCATGTTCATTCCTCCCAGCCTGAGCAACATAACCCAAACCCGCTCTGTGGGGCAGATTTTCGCGCCAGACTTCATTTCATTCTTTGCTGGGCGTCAGCCCAGCGGCATCACTCAATTTCGCCTGACACAAAAATCCACTCTCACAGAGTCGAAGATTTCTAAACACATATAGGACGGCAGTGCAAGGCGCCGACTTGCAGACGGGCATTTGCCCTTCAAAAGGCGGCAACGACGCAATGCCGATGTATATGCGTTTAGAAACGAGTTCGGGTTATATTGCTCAGGCTGCGTGTCCGATCCAAGGCCTACCACACTCAGACACACAGTCCGAAACGCCTTTTCTCCGGCGCGGCCTCAAATCATATGGGCAAACTACCCAGTTTGACATATTGTACCATAGCTTGCGTGGCTTTGCAATCGTTGACGTTGAAGGGTAAATTATGATTTTGTAGGTATACAATACATCTTGGACAGTTGAATAAAAAAGGATGAAGGATAAGGCCTCATGAGTTATAGTTGAGTTACCACACACCAACATAACGAGAGGGGGCCATATCCTTCATGAGCAAGAGTATAACACAGGACATGGCATACAGGCAATCCTTAATGAAGTATACAGAGAAGTACGGTGTCAGTCGTGCCAGCCGTAAATACAACAAAAGCCGGTCTTATATCTATTTCTGGAAAGCTCGCTGGGATGGCAGTGTGGAATCTCTGGGGTGCCAGTCCCGGCGTCCACACAGTCACCCGAATCAACATACCGAAACAGAACTCAAGCTGATTCGGGATATGCGGCGCAGGAATCCTGACCTTGGCATGGTGGAACTATGGCACCGGCTCAAAAAGCGCGGCTATACCCGCAGACCGGAAAGCCTGTTTCGTGTCATGCGTAAAATGGGGATGTTTCCGCAGGAAGCGTCAAAGAATCACTATACACCAAAGCCTTATGAGCAGATGACCTATCCCGGACAACGCATACAGGTCGATGTCAAGGTCGTTCCGCGCCGCTGCATCGCGGATCCGGAGCTGCGCCTGTTCCAGTACACCGCCATTGATGAGTTTACGCGACTGCGTTTCCTGGCTGCATATCCAGAGCAATCCACCTACTCCTCCGCCGACTTCCTCAACAAACTTGTGCGTTGGTATGCACGCAAAGGCATACAAGTTGAGTGCATTCAAACTGATAACGGTTTCGAATTTACCAACCGGTTTTCCAACAGCAAGAAGGACATCTTGACCTTGTTTGAGAAAACGGCGCACAAATTAGGCATCCGCCACAAGCTGATCCGTCCTTACACACCAAGGCATAACGGCAAGGTTGAGCGCAGTCACCGTGAGGACCAAAAACGCTTCTATTCCTGCCATTCCTTCTATTCGCTCAAAGATTTTGAGACGCAACTCACTGTCCATAATCGCCGTTCCAACAACTTTCCCATGAGGCCGCTCGGCTGGTTATCTCCCGCCGAGTTCACTGTCCAATATGTTTGACAAACCTACACGGCACGGCAAAGGATAAAAAAGTGCAAAGAGTATTAAGTGCGGTGGAAGGTGCTGCGCGCATAGATATTTGGTGAACGCAGGGGGCAATTTTTTCGGGAGCTTCACATACTATATCTAAACGGAAAAAAGGAGGCGGCCACTTTGAATGAGCACAGCAGACCCGGCAGCGTTGTTGTGCGGGAACTTGACTCAGACCATGCCGCGGGCCTGACCGATGAGCAGGTGGTTCAACGGCAGGCACAGTACGGTGAAAACCGGCTGCGGGAGAAAGAGAAGAAAGGGCTTTTCCGGCGGTTTCTTGACCAGTTTAAGGATGCCATGATCCTCATCCTGATTGCGGCGGCGGCCATTTCCTTTGTGGTGGCCTGTGTGGAGGGGGAGCCCAAGGAGTTTTTTGAGCCGGTGCTCATTCTGCTCATCGTGGTACTCAACGCCATGATGGGAGTGATGCAGGAGAGTAAGGCGGAAAAGGCACTGGACGCGCTGAAAAACTTGTCCGCGCCCCATGCCCGGGTCATCCGAAACGGGCAGGAGCAGATCATCGAAGCCGCCCGGCTGGTCCCTGGGGACATCATCAGGCTGGAGGCGGGGGACTTTGTCCCGGCGGATGCCCGGCTGCTGCACAGTGTCAGTCTGAAAAGTGAGGAGTCTGCCCTGACCGGGGAGTCCGTCCCCTCGGAAAAGGACGCCAACGCCCGGGTGGAGGAAAACGCGCCGCTGGGAGACCGGACCAACATGGTCTTTTCCGGCTGTTCCATCACCTACGGTACCGCGGTGGCCATCGTTGCTGCCACCGGGATGGACACGGAGATGGGACGCATCGCCGACCTGCTGGACAGCGAGGGGGAGGGGCAGACCCCTCTGCAGCACAAGCTGGCTCAGCTGGGCAAATATCTGGGCTTTCTGGCGCTGGCGGCCTGCGGGGTCATCTTTGTGGTGGGGCTTGTCAACGGCATCCCGGCACTGGAGATTTTCATGACTGCGGTCTCGCTGGCTGTTTCCGCCATTCCGGAGGGACTGCCCGCCATCGTGACCATCGTGCTGTCCATCGGAGTGCAGCGCATGGTGAAAAAGAACGCCATCATCCGGCGGCTGCCCGCGGTGGAGACGCTGGGCAGCGCCAGTGTCATCTGCTCGGACAAAACAGGAACCCTGACCCAGAACCGGATGACACTGGTCAAGGCGTATTCCGATGGGGCGGAGCAGGCTGAGGACATCATCAGCCAGAATTCCCGTGCGGTCCAGAAGCTGCTGCAATACGGCGCGCTGTGCTGTGACGCAAGCGTGGTCTTTGAGGAAAACGGGGAGCGGCACATTGGCGACCCAACCGAGACGGCCATTGTGCTGGCCGCCCACAAAAACGGTTTTCCAAAGGATGCCCTCAACCGGCGCTATCCCCGCATGGGAGAGCTGCCCTTTGACTCGGACCGCAAGCTGATGACCACCATCAACCGGATGGACGACAAGCTGGTGGTCATCGTCAAGGGGGCCTTTGACGTGATGGCGGCGCGGTGCGTTTCGGGTGATTTGGAGCGGGCGCAGACGGTCAATGAGCAGATGAGTTCCGATGCGCTGCGTGTGCTGGCGGTTGGCTATAAGCTGATCGATGAGCAGCCCGAACAGCTGACCAGCCAGGGACTGGAAAACGGGCTGACCTTCATGGGACTTGTGGGCATGATCGACCCGCCCAGACCGGAGGCGAAGCGGGCGGTGGAGATCTGCCGCAGGGCGGGCATCAAGCCCGTGATGATCACCGGCGACCATGTTGTCACGGCCTCCGCCATTGCGAGAGAGTTGGGTATTCTGGGGCAAAATGACCGGGCGATCACCGGGGCGCAGCTGGATGCCATGGGCGAGGATGAACTGGATGCGCGGGTGGAG
>SVLE01000029.1 GCA_015068065.1 Oscillospiraceae bacterium
GCGAGTTTTTCGCAGAGCGTCAGGAACCGGCTGCGCTTGAAAAAACTTCAAGCGCAAGCTAAAAATTTTTGTCGTGTGCTTGACATACGGGTGCCGGAGGTCGTGGAAGCGAATGTGTTCCAGTCCTGCATCCTTCAGAATCTTCGCGTGGAGGTTGACCACGGAATCGGGAAACCACATGCCGCCGGTCTTGGGTGATGGGAACATATAGGGGTTATCCGGGTGCTTATCATGCTCCTGCACCAGTAAGTCTACCGCTTCCTGGGGAATGGAGATTTTTCGGATAGAAGTCGCCGTCTTGGGGCGAGTCACCTTGATCTCGCCACCCTCGGCCCGGATGGCCTGCTTGGATACCGACAGCGCTTTGTGCTCGACGTACAAGTCGCTCCAGAGCAGGGCAACCAGTTCACCTTTGCGCAGGCCGCTGGTCAGTTCCAAGAAGAACATTGGAAGCACCCCACGGGCATCTGCCGCCTTGAGGTAGGTGCTGATATCTTCCTGCCGGAGGATCTTCATCTCTTTTTCCTCGACCCACTGGATGAATTTTTCTTTCGGGACGACCACGCGGCTGCCGATGCGCAAAGTGGGAAAATCTTTTTCGTGCATCAGCTCGTATGCACTGGACGGAGCAACGCCCAACGTCTTTGCCACTGTATCTGAGTTGATGAACAGGGGCAGTTCATCGTAGTGTTTATAGATCGACGTTTTCATTTTCAACTCTCCTTCCGTTTTTAATTTTGATTTGCCGCGTACCGTACACCTTCCTGCCCCAGACTTTCTGCGGCGTTGTCCCGTGTCGGCATGGGTTCGGAACTGTATTTGATGGAGACGGACAGATTTCTATCCCGCTTTGTGACGACAGGACAGTAACGCAGATGCCTGCGCTGACTCCCGCAGAGACCTTGATTGCGTTTTCTGAACTGGACTATACGGACTACCGTAAGGCGGTGCGGTGGCTGCGGGATGAGCATCCTCTGTTCGAGGAGCGGATCGATATTCCCGTGAGCGACTATGAGGACTTCGTTGGCGAAGCAATTCTGCTGACACCTGACTTGCATGAGATCGATCCTGTGAGCGGGTTCGTTGTGACAGACATTTTGCATCGGACTCTACAGACAAAGGACGACGGCACGGCGATGTTCCTGCTGACCGCTGGACAGCAGATCCTGCAGGTGATGGAAGAGCCGCTTTGTGTGCAAAACTATCTTCGGAACATCATGGAGGTCACCTTCGACAACACAGCCGGACTAACACCGGCAGAGCAGTACGAAAAGCTGCGGGACAGGATATACGCCCGTCTGCTTCGCTGGCAGGATGCACGCCCTCTGAGCGTTCAAAGCTGATACCGATGGACTACGAGCAGTACGACCAGTGGAGCGAGAACGCGCGATTGGCGCGGGAAGAATATGTCCAGGGGAACTTGACCGCAGAGGAGTTCCTGCGGAAGATCGACACCACCCGCGAACTGACAAGCTACGAAGCGGGTAAGGTCAATCTGTCTGATGGACCGAGCAGGTGGCAGCGGCTTGTTGCACGGGACTTCAGGTTTGACCCGGAGAGATACTTCCCGGAAAAATGGTATACCTGAATCTGGGCGGCCCTGACTCACAGTGGCAGATACTGACCGCCGATGACCTGCGGAGGGAAGCGCAGAAGGGACACCAGAGCTTGAAAGAGAAATACGGGAAATGAAAAAACACTCGGGATCGGTTCGAGCGAACTGACCCCGAGTGTTTCTATTGACTACAGTGACGCAAAATAATTCTTAGTAGCGAGTGAACGGCATTGTAATTTTGAGGCCTGACATATCCACCCCACTTGTTCGTATTAGAGTATCGCTGAATCAGATGTTATCTCCAGAACTGTAGAAATCTGAACACACCGAACCACATATCGGCTATATCCGCCGTTTGTGCAGGTAAACAGGGTAAGATCATAGTCCGATGCTGTAAGCCGTTCCAGTTCCGTCTTTTGCAGAATCTCGGTCACTGCAACCTCATATCTATACACCGTTCCGTTTATGTCGCAGAACTCTACAATGTTCCCACTTTCAAGTTTTTTCAAGGGAGCAAAATGCCGTTTGTAGTTATGACCAAGTAAAATCAGATTTCCGCCCTCAATGCTACCGGAATATCTACAAGGGGAGATTTGAAGAAGGTCATAATTCCAAGAGTCCAAGACAGGCAACTCTAATCCCAAAGTTGGGGCACGAATGATACCCACCAGTTCATATCCATTTAATGTTGCCTGCGGCTGCTCTGCATTCTTTGGCTGTAATGTCGTTTTCGGAAGTTCTGCTGTAGGATGATCCGGCTCTGCGGTATTAAAGCGATGAAACTCTTTTCGCTCCTGAATTTCTTCTGTCAGTGCGTCGAGTAATATTTCTGCATTATCTCCGGCAATATCAGACTGATACTCATACTTTGCAAAAATGGCAGCAGCTGAAACAGACATACAAAGCCCTAAAGCAATCAAAAAAATGCCGCGAATTTTTCTCTTCATGATTCTTTTCGCCCCCGGTAAAGGTCGATAATGCCAAGCAAAACCAGTATGACACCTGCAGCCATCAGCAAATAGACGGGGAGCACTTCAGCACCGGTCTGCGGAATTGTAGGGCCATCAGGTTCAAGTGGCGGGTCAACCGGATCAGGAGGATCCACCGGCAGAGTAGGGTCTGGAGGGATTCCAGGATCTGTCACACCTTCGGTATATGTGTTTGTCACGACAAAACCTGTCGCGGCATCGCCTGCGTAGGTCGTCGTGTATTCAGCAACACCGGGCTGCCAGACACTATAGCTTAGATCTGCAGGAACGCCGCTGAAAACGCCCTCCCAGTTATTGCCGGGGTGGAGCTGTATCGTTGCGATAATGCTTCCATCTGCGATCAGATGCACCGTTACCATATCCGGACGGTTGCCTGCTACATCTCCATCATCGTTCCACTCAACTGCGACAGGAATATTGATCGTTTCAGGTTCCGGAATAATGGGCGAAGGCGGAATTCCGGGGTCGGTTTTTCCACTGTAGGTATTTGTAATCGTAATGCCGACTGCCGCGTCACCTGCATAGACCGCTGTATAATCGGCAACCGCAATTTCCTGTACGGTATAACTTTTAGCCGGATCAAGAGCCGTAAATGTATATTCCCAATGATTTGCTTCGGAAAGGCTTGCAGTCTTAATGACGGTGCTTCCCTCGATCAGCTGAACGGTAATGCTGGCAGGTCTCTTCCCTGCCGCATCATTCTCGTCATCCCACACTTTTCTGACAACCACATGGGCTTTTTCTGGTAGAGGCGGTTCCGGGGTTATTCCACCACCGCCACCACCTCCAGATGTTCCGGTGTAGCGGTTTAAGATGAGATAACCTTCTGGCACAGAGATATATTCTGCTTGATAACCCGTGACAGCTTCTTCTTCAACAGTATAGGTGCCGCTTATCGGAAGCATAGTAAACACATGTAACCAGTCGTTTGCTTCGCTCAAAGTTGTGCTCCTGATCGGAATCCCGTCACGAAGAACTGTCACATCGACATAACTGGGACGTGCACCAGCCGAATCCATGTTGTCTTCCCACAGTTTTTCCACCAGCAGCGTTCCAACATCACTTTCAGATGTTTTCGGAATGGAAAATACTTCAGTTTCCAATTGACCGTTAATTTCTGAAGGAAGTATGACCAGATACGGCTGAAAGGCCACCATCTGTCCACCGCGTTCAAATACCAGATAGATCCCTTTCTCCAAGGCTTGAAAATCAACGGTTCCGTGAACGGATGTGTGCTTTACCTGACCGTCTATTTCGTTGACATAGGCATACTGAAAAACCCGGTCGGCATATTCTGCGCTGGGGGAAGAAAGAAGTTCCTGGACACCGATTTCCAGATCAGCAAATGCGGATGTCAGAGCGCAGGCATCGCCTTCGCCTCTCGCAACTTGCAACAGTTCCACATTGATGTAAGGCACCGGTTCTTCTGCGCTATCTTTCATGATTATTTGCAAACTGCAACTCTCAGCAGCAAAAGCCGTTGTCGTGCCTATTAGAAAAACAGACAACGCTAACGCCAATAGGCTATTCAGTTTTCTTCTGAATTTACTCATGTTCTTCGCCTCTTTGCAATCGACGTCCGTTCCTTTTCATGCGTTTTCCGTGATAGACATTCTTTCGCTTGTCCTCAATCCAAAACAGGATACCTACTGCCAATACAACCAAAACCAACACAACGGGTATCACATACATGAGGTGAACAGAACGCACCTCATTGTTCACATAGAGCGGATCGCCAGTTGTCACATTGCTATTTTCAACGCGCTCTCCCCGAACCAACAGGCGGTGAGAATTAATGCCGTAAGGAGTGCAGGTCACAAGGGTCATGTAGTCTTTCCCCTCTGTGATATAGAGCAGCGAGGTATCGTCCGGCTCCACCACGGCAATATTATCTACCCGATATTCCAGAACCTTGTCCAGTACGTGGATGTAGAATTTATCGCCGATATCCAGTTTATCAATATGAGTCAGCAGCTCCGCGCTGGGAAGGCCGCGATGACCCGAGATCACGCTGTGAGTGTTTTCGCCTCCCACGGGCAGGCTGGTCCATTCCAGATGGCCGATTGCCACTTGTAAAACCGCTTCATCGGTGCCGTGGTAGATTGGTAGAGTACAGTTAATACGCGGAATTTCAATATATCCCATGACGCCGGTTCCAGAGACATTCAGCAGGGATTCGTATGGGAGTAAAAGATCGTCCGATCGTGTATGTGTGTTTTCGCTGTTCCACAACGTGCGATTATAGGCTTCTGCTCCCGCTCGTAACGCCGCATATTTTTCTGTATTTAGTTCCTTTACACTTTGTGTGTATGACTCAATGACCTGTACCTGGTGCCGGTTGTTCCACCAGTTGCTGACAGTTGGATAGAGCAGTAAGGACAACCCTGCAAGAAATATGATGACCAACAGTATCGTTGTGGTGCGGTCTTTTTTGTTCTTTCCACTCATGCAGAGTTCTCCTTACCGCCCGCACCGGGGCTCCCCCGGTGCGGGTGATGATGTTTCTTGAGAATTACTTCTGGGTATTACGCTTCTTGGTGACCAGCACAGTACCTGCACCAATCATAAGCGCTGCGCCAACAATGTAGAGAATAGTAGTACCCATACCACCGGTCTCAGGCAAGGTGGCACCAGATTTGTTAGCGATGGTGAGTGTGGCAATATAGTTATCCGCAGAAACGGTGGTATCAAGTGTATCCGCCTTGTTAGCAGAGAAGCTATCAACTTTACCGCTCGTAGCGTTCAGGTTTGCAACCAACTGGATAGCCGCGTTGTCAGTCAGTTTGTTATAGCCAACGGGTGGCGTCACTTCAGTCAGACGGTAGGTACCGGAGTTCACACCTTTTGCGGTAAACTGGCCGTTTGCATCGGTTGTAAAAATTGTACCCTCGCTCTCAGTAGAAGTTACACCGGTAATGGTGTAGGTTCCGTCACCATTGTCGTTCGCAATAGCGAAGCGTTTATCGGTGACACTTGCACCTTCATAACGCCACAGGCGGAACTGCGCACCGGAAAGTTTATTCTCGCGGTTATTGCTGTCCACTTTGACCACCTGCAGGGAATAAGTGTATACCTGGGCATCTTCTTCCGTAGTGGTACCATAACTTGCACCATTGTTGGGATCGTTGGAATACTGCAGCACAGCCGTATTCTTATTGCCAAGCTCATCCTGTCCCACACCAACAACAGCATTTGAGTTAAGCTTTGCAGCAAAGCGAACCACGATGTTGTCGGAAACCATGACCTGATCCTCAGTTTCCAGAATGCTTGCAATAGCATCGGTAACGGTAACGGTAAGCACTCTGTTATTGTAAGATACGCTGAAACCTTCTTCAATTTCCTCGAGGTCGGCGAGATTATTGTCGTTGTTGGTATATACCTTAACGGAGCCTTCCTCATAGTCCAGACCAGCCGGGAGGGTGTCCACGAAGGTCATCTTATAAGTGGTATAGGTTCCAATCAGAGAGGGCATGGAGGCATTCAGCTCAAAAAAAACATCGTGGCCGATGGCGGCACTAATGGACTGGGCATAGCCCACACCGTCAGAGGTGCTGACTCTTTTGATAAGAGAGGGAACAGATGCCTTGGGCGCAACAGTGGTGTTCTTGACAACTCTCAGGATGTAGTCGGTATAGGCATGATATTCATCGGCATCAATGCTGTCGGAAACGTCCTTTACCAGATAGTAACCAGCTTCCAGTCCAGAAATTGTATAGGGTCCGTCGCCTTCAGATGTGCCAGTGGGATCGGCACTGAGATATTCTTCGGAAACCAGTTTCTCTGCAAACGCATGTGCGGAGGCTTCGTCAGTCAGACCGGCGGACACTGCTTGAGCGTCACCCAGGTCTTCGATTTTCGTCGCATCAACGCCATTTCCCCATGTAATGTTGGAGAGAACATAGCTGGTTACGCCTTTAATTGTGACCTCGTCGAGCGTACCTGCGAAAATCTGGTAGGCTTCGTACGCGTGACCTTCATCGTGGGTGTCAATGGTGATGGAGTAAGGGCCCGCTGCACTTGCAGGAACAACCATCAATGCTACCATGAGCATAACTGCTAACAAACTTGCAAAAATACGCTTTGTCGTTTTCATGTTTCAAACTCCTTTTACGTGTTCTTGATATGTATGACTTCACTTTTCTATTAGGCACTAACTGCATTCACGCCTCCCTTTCTTTCGAGAATAGAGAAGCATATATCCACAGGCAGACAGGAGCATCAAGGCTCCGCCCAACCTGAAGAAGTTTCCTGGGCCGCTACCTCCCGTATTGGGCAAGGCCGGGAGCGGATCATTGGTGACCACCACATTATAGGCTACAGCATCCGCTCTCGCGTGCGTGTGGCCGTCCACGACAACTGTGCCGCCCTCGGCAATGGTTAAGTAAATGGGTATGGTCAATGCTTTGTATCCCGAAGGAGGGTTCTCCTCCACAATGCGGTAGCGCGCTCCATACAACAGGTTATCAAAGATTAACCGCCCCTGTTCATTGGTAGTAGCGGTTCTGATCACAAATCCATTCACCGGAGCGCCATTTGCGTTTACCTGGACCAACGAGAATGTAGCTCCGCTGAGTTGCGCCGAGCCGTCGGCATTGGTCTTGGTCAGATACAGTAATGGGCGGCTGGGCGTGTTGTGAACATACAAGGTCACATTACCATCGGCGTCATAAACCGCAGCATCATAGCTGACTGCCCAGTTGGCAAAGGTGTAGTCGGCCTTACATACTTCAGCACCGATCTGGATCTCCTTGATGGACCACTCCACTCTGGTGCCATAAGCGTAGATGGGCAGGCTTGTCCAGGTATGGCGGTAATCATTGCCCGCTGTCAAGCTGACCATCGTGGACTGCGTACCAGAGAGGGTTGCGGCCAGATTAGCGCTGCCGTTGGCAAATAGCTGGACTGTGATATCCTGCCACTCGCTCTCTTCACATTCCCAGATCTTTTCGGCGGTAACGCTCATGGTGTTGGCGCTGTTGTACACAACCAACAAGCCGTCGAGATATGTGGCGTAATCCACAGGGTCGATAATGCCAATGTTGACTTGTCCGGTATCCGTATAACCAACTTTGATGTCGCCAACGGGATTGTAGTTGGTCGGTGCAGTGATTTCACGGACTGTAATTGGGCCGTTATCATAAGAGAAGTCCTTGGCGGCAATGTTCATATAGCCATCACCGGTTAGGGTATCGTACGCACCGGTACCGCCGGGATTATACACATACATTCCGCTATTACTGTCATAATCGAAGGTCATCAGGGTGTCGTTCTGATACAGGCGGAATTGTGCTCCACTGAGGGCTTCACCTGTGACACCATCAGCCTTCTTAATCATCAGGGAATCTTTATGATAGTAAATGTTGTTGAAGTCCACGCGCAGCCACTCGGGGTCGGCAAGGTCGCTGGCGTAGGTCACGCCGCGGACGGTGACGCTGTTTCCGGCGCCGTTGCTGGTCTGGGAATTGGCCGAGGCATCACTGATCGCCCATTCGGCGTGGTAAATGACATTGGCAGAGGTGTTGGGTGACTCGGTGAACGTCCATGCCTCGTTGTACTTTACATCTGTAATGCGCCAGAACCAGGTGTTGGGGTTTCCGTCTCCGTCGTCCACGGCGTTTCTGGAATTCAGGGTTACAGTGCGGCTTCCGTTGGTTGCGGTAAGATAGAAGTTATTTTTGGCATCGCTTATCAGCGTGTCGTTGCCCGCGAAGGTCTTGGATACTTCGATGACACCCACCTTGCGGGTCAGTTTGCCGTCCACATGCCAGCCGTCGTTTTCGGAAATAACCTTGTACCAGCGGATCGCGTACTCGTTGGCATTCAGATCCTCCACAGCCACCGTTTCGGTGCCTACCTTCAGCTGTCTGCCCTGGGCATAGGATTTCAGAGCGTTGAAAATATCTTCGTCCTTTGGGAAGGTGTAGAACCAAATGGATTCGGCCTGTTCACCGTGCATAGCACGGATCTTTGCGTCATTTTGCAGAGCCACAGCATCACTGCTGGCGTTATAGGGGTTTCTTCCGATACTGTTGGGATTGGCGTTTCCGATGTAGGTGCTGAAAATTACATCCGTGTAGTCGGCAGTATTACTGGAGGACATCTGGTCCACTGAGGAGTTGAGCAGAATGAAGAAGCTGACCGTGGTATTGAGACTGTGTTCCCAGACACCGGTCAGCGACACGGTACCGTCCTCATTCTCATCATAGCCCAAAAGTTCCTGCCAACTCAGGTGGCTGTGGGCACTGATCAATTCGCCTGTTTCGCTCTTCCAACCACGGAACAGGACTGGATATTCATAGGTTTTATAGGTGCCGTGATTGCCATCCAGATTGACCATGGTCTGTGACACAGTACGAACGGTAATTCCTTGCAGGGGCTGGACGGTAATACTGCCCACAGCGGCGGTCATCCCCTCTACAGTTGGAGTAGTAGAGGGTTTTGTGACATCAGCAGCATATCCGCTTGTTGGGAAGTTTACAGAGTAACTAACCTGAATGGGGGCGGCTGCTCCGATGCAGATGGTGTCTCCGGTAATTGTCACGCGGTCCCCACCGGCATGGGGGACACCGTTGACAGTCCATATGTATCCCGTCGGCAGTTGAATCTGCGTGCCCGACTTCACAGTATCCGTATGGGGAGATCCGCCGGGATACTGATATGTCACCATGTAAAAAACAGGAACACTTCCTACAAATGTAGTGTTGCTGTTGATTGTCACCCGGTCACCGCCAGCGTAGGTGTTGCCGTTGGCAGTCCAGTCATACCCTGTCGGCAAAGTGATCTGTGTGCCTCTCGTCACAGTTTCGGTACTGGTGTCTCCATTCGGATGCTGGTATGTCACTGTACACGTTTGGGCGGTGAAAGTGGTGGCTTTCGTGACGGTATAAGACTGGCCACCATTGTAGGTACTGTTACCGGTCTTCCATTGTCCCTCCGGCAGAGTAATCCGTGTATTGTTTTTGACGTACATCTTTTCAGTAGTGCCGTTCGCGTATTCGAAGGCTACTGTATAGAATCTAACGTCAGTTCCGTTGGAGTTGGTTATGCGAATATATCTTGCCTGAGTCGAATTGTTTTGCCTGATATTTGTTCCAATCGTGGTGTACTGCGCCCCGGGCGTGGTGCTGGTCCAGCTTTGGGAGGCTGCAGAAGTCGCATATTTCAATCGGAAGTCCGATGCAGTATACGATGTGCCAAGTGAATCGTTAATCAGGTCTACGATCGCCGATGTGCTGATTCGCAGGGTGTAACGGTTATTGCTGCTTGCCACTCTTTCAAATGGGAGATTGCCAATGCACACCCAGTTGTTTGCGCGATCCAGATTGATGTAGAAATTGGCGGTATAATCGTCATCTATCTGGGGATCACCCACAGACAGAGTGGAAATTCCACCTGAACTGCCTATCGTGTCAAGCAATACACCGGTATCGCTTGGGGCGTTGGAAAGCACTGCGACATTATATAGGTTTTCATTCAGCACAATATTGGGCTCGATATTATTCTCACTGATCGTCTCATTCAACTCTGAAATATCCATCTCCTGCACAGCGGTTGGTGCTAAAGAGGAATACTCAACTTCGGAGGCTTTAATTGGCTCCTCCGGAACCGTGATAGCGGTTTCCTTTTGAGACGCACTGATTGTGACATTTGACAGAAATACCAATTCGTCATCGGAAACTGTTTCTCTATCTGCAACATACAGATTTTCATTGTACTGGATCGCTGTATCAACGGTCTGGTAAATCAATATTTCAAGGTTGTGGCTTTCATCGTTGTCGATATGGCTAAGAAGGTTGTTGATGTCATTATCCTTCAGCAACACCAAATAGCAGTTTCTATTGTGTGTATGTTCTGCTTGACCGCAACACAGCCGCTTGTCCTCATAACACGCGGCACCATGATGATGTTCAACAGCACCGCATCGTGCCGTTTGTTCCAACGCCACAGCAGATACAACCGCACCTCGGATACTGATCAGCGATAAGGCAATAGCAAGAACTGCACCGAATATCATCAATATTCGATTTTTAAGCGCAGACTTTCTGCTCTTCACCCAAATCACCAGATTTCTCTCTGCAGTTTTGCGCCGCGGACTCTTTTGCCGTTGAATAACAGGAGTTATCCAATAACTAAAATGATCTTACCAAGAATGCGGTCTGCCGAAATTGTCCCAATTTCGGACAATCGGCTATCCATCGCAATCTCGCGATTGTCGCCCATGACAAAATATCGTCCAACGGAAACAGTATACGGGAAAGATATGTTGCATTGCCCCAGCGAGGGCGCCTCAACATAAGGTTCATCTAACAGCTCATTGTTGATTTTGATTGCACCTGTTTCGTCAATGGAAATTGAATTTCCTCCTTCGCAAATAACTCGGCGCACTAAAACCTTATTGTTGAAGTAGCAGGCAACCATATCCCCCGGACCAACCCGATTTGTCTTTCTAATAATCAAGATTTGATTATTATGCAATGTGGGCTCCATTCCGTTACCATAATATTGAACAACGGAAAAGACATGAGAAAACAAGTTCAAAAGGATAATAAAAAGTGCGACAACAGCCACCACAATCCCCAGGACTGTTTTCCTGTAAGATGGTGATGGCAGTTCTCGCTTTCCTTTTGATGATAATAGCTTAGTCATTCTTTGTGTCCTTGCAATATGTGTCCATCAACAAGCGATATTCCCTGATTTTCTCAGGCGCTTATTTACAACATTGTTTTGGTTCTGTTGTAGCCTTGCATGTAATTGTATTTCTATAGCAGAAATTATACAATATCTGCACACTTTTTGCAAGGGGGTTTTCTTGTGTCATGACAGGTGTTTGCCCACTGGTTTCCTGACCCACGCTCCGACCCACAACAGGAAAAAATGGAGTGGGAAGGAAATGGTACAAGAGCAGGTTTGTGCGAAAATCCCCCAGAGGAAAGGGTGCAAAAGGGCTGGAAAGCGGTGGTTTGAGAGTTTGGACACTCTTCGTAATCAGCAGGTCGTGTGTTCAAGTCACATTACCAGCTCCAAACACTCGAAACATTTGTTTCGGGTATTTTCTGTTGTACCGTAAAAAGGAGCGCTCCGAACCTGAATTCGGAGCGCTCCTTTTTACAGTTAATTTACATCATCTTCACGGTGTAGTACACCAGCAGCACAAACAGCCAGCCCAGCAAGACAAACAGCAAATAGAACGCCACGGTACCACCCAACAGCAGGCCGGCCGCCAGAGCCAACAGGCTGACCACACAGGACAGAACGATCAGCATGAAGTTGCTCTGCTTGGGCAGGACCTCATATTTTTTCCCGCCCACATCCAATACGCCGTGATCCTTCTTCAGCTTCAATGCCAACAGGAGAATGGCTAGCAGAACGACTGCTCCGGCTACCATATACAGACCAACCAGCAGGTCGTGGGTACCGATATTCTTGCGCACCAGCCACAGACCCAGCATTCCGATCCCCACACCGCAGGCAGAGAAGAAGAACTCTTTCTGATACAGGTAGTACACCAAAGCCAACACCGCACCGGCAGGTACCAACAGATACAGCAGCTGAACCGCGGGACGATAGAAGAACACAATCAGCGCGGAACTGACACCAACCGCCAGCAAAAACGTGGTAATCACGATTCCCACAAAGGGAAGCTCGCCTCCCGCATTCATGCGCTTCCAAGTGCGTACACCGCTGATCACAGCACCGATCATACCCACCGCGGCAGTGACCTTGAGCACCGTACCCATCGCCAGAGCCAAACGGATAGAAGCAGAATCAGCGGTAAAATTCACATAATATTTATTGACGAGCAGCAGTAAAAACTCCAGTACCATCGCCGCGGTAAACCAGATCAGCGCACGGGTGAGGGCGATGTCCTCCTGCTTTCTTCTGTCCGCTCTCTTACTGTTTTCCATGTTCATTCCCCTTGTTCAAAAGTTCGGCAGAATAAAAACACAGCAACCACAAGATATACTGTTTTTTCCCGCCTGAACGGATACCAACCGCAAAATAGCCGGCACGCATCACTACCCTATATTCTAACAGACATTACCAAAATTTGCAACACAAAAAAGCAAAAACTCCTTCATCCTCTTTTGGTGGCCGCCATTCTCCCCTTGCACCGCACTGCGTAACGCGCTATAATGAGGGAAGAAAACTGCAAGGAGGCCTGCCCATGACTGTCATGGCCATTGACTACGGCGACGCCCACACCGGCGTGGCAATTTCTGATCCTACCGGATTTCTGGCAGGGTCCACCACCACCATTCACAGCCGAAATGCGCAGGTGGTGCTGGAAGAACTGGCCCGCCTGGTCCGCGAGCACCGGGTGGAGGCACTGGTAATGGGCTTCCCCCGCAACATGGACGGCACGGAGGGCCCCCGAGCCCAGCTGTACCGGGATTTTGCCGCTCAGGTGGCTGAACTCACCGGACTGACCCCCGTCCTCTGGGACGAGCGGCGCACCACAGTGGATGCCCACCGAATCCTGTTCGAGTCTGGAAAAAATGCCAAAAAGCGAAAGAAAACGGTAGATGCCGTGGCCGCCAGCCTGATTTTGGAGGGATATCTGGACTTTTGTCGTATGCAGAAAAACCACGGTCAGTGACCGGTTATCACAGGGAGGATTTATCATGAGCAAGATCACAAAAGTATGGGCCGTATATTTCACCGGAACGGGAAATACCAAAAAAACCGTCTGCACAGTAGCAAAGGCCGCCTGCGAGGTGCTGGGCTGTCCCTGCGAAGAATATGACTTCAGCCTGCCTCCCGCTCGTGAGCGTGAGCTCGCCTTCACCGACAGCGATCTGGTGGTGTTCGGCACCCCTGTCTATGCCGGCCGTGTCCCCAACGTACTTCTGCCCTATCTGACCAAAAATGTCAAAGGTAACGGTGCGCTGGCCATCCCCGTAGTTACATATGGCAACCGCAATTTTGATGATGGTCTTATGGAACTGCGCAACCTGATGATCTCCAATGGTCTGGCCCCCATCGCCGCAGGCGCATTTGTCGGCGAGCATTCCTTCTCCACCACCCTGGGCGCAGGCCGTCCCGATGCCGAAGATCTTTCCCTGGCCCGATCCCTCGGTGAAAAGGCCGCCGAAAAAATCTGTTCCGGCACGGCAGATACTCCTGTCGCCGTTGAGGGCGAGGACCCCATCCGCCCCTACTACACCCCCCGGGACCGCAACGGCAACCCCATTAACATCCTAAAGGTCAAGCCCGTGACTGACACAAGCAAATGTGTGAACTGCGGCATGTGCGCGCGCATCTGCACAATGGGTTCCATTGACCCGAAGGATGTGACCAGTGTGACCGGCATCTGCATCAAGTGCTGTGCCTGTGTCAAGCGTTGCCTCAGAGGAGCCAAATATTTCGAGGATGCAGGTTACCTCTACCACCAGCATGAGCTGGAGGATATCTACGCCCGCCGTAGTGAGAGCAAGATTTTTGTGTGATTTCCTATTTTGTAAAGTGAGACTGCTTTGCAGTCTCACTTTACTTTTTTCCTCTTCCCCATTAGTTCCCAAAGACCAATCAATATCAGAAACACCCCAAAACATTTACGAAGCAGTCCCATGTCCACCGCTGTGGCCGCCCACGCGCCTCCGGCCGCGCAGACAAGTCCTGCTCCAATGGCTGGAAGCAGCGCACCCTTTTCAATATATCCGTTCTTCACATGGGCAGGCAGAGCCATCAGTCCCGCAGGCAAAAAATACAGCAGATTGATTCCCTGTGCCAGCCGCTGATCCAGTCCGGCAACCAGCGTCATATACACCAACAGCAGCGTGCCGCCGCCCACGCCGAATCCGGACAGAATCCCGGTCAGCGCACCCGCCACCGCCGCACCGATCCAACCACTCACAGCAGATACCTCACGCCGCTGTAAACCAGCAGTAATCCAAAGCCACGACGCAACCAGTCTGCCCGTACCCCTTTGAACAGCTTGCCTCCAAGCCAGCCGCCCACAGTGCCGCCCACCAGGTAGGGCCATGCCGCTCCCAGGTCCAGTCCACCGCGCATGAAATAAATTGCCACGGACAGCAGGCACAGGGGCAGAATGACCGCCACCGAAGTGGCAAAGGCACGCCGTTGATCCAGTCCGCAGTACCGGGTCAGCAGAGGGACAAGCACCGATCCTCCTCCACCGCCAAAAAAGCCGTTTGCAAGACCTGCCGCCCCACCGGCCAGTAGGAATTTCCATTTCGAACGCAAAAGACCGCCCCCTTTCCGGTATAGTTTGCCGGATTTGGGGGCGATCTATGTATTTTAAAGAAGTTTATCAAGCAGTGCAGTCAGCTCGTCCAACTTTTTCTCCGGGTTCCCGTCGGCCACCGCCTGACGCACGCATCCGTCCATGTGAGCACGCAGCACCAGCCCGTTCGTCTTCTTCAGAATGGACTGAGTGGCCATCAGCTGTGCAGATACATCCAGACAGTAGCGGTCCTCCTCCACCATCTTCAAGATGCCGTCGATCTGTCCACGTGCTGTTTTCAGCAGACGGCAGACCTGTTCATGATCCGCTCTCACTGCACACTCACCACCTGATAGCCGGCTGCAGTTACCGCGTCTGCAAGTACCTTGTCATCCACAGGGCCGGAAAGGGTCAGTGTGGCAGACTTGCCCTCCAGACTCATTTCCACCGCGCTCACGCCTTCAATGTCACCAAGGACTTTCTCCACCCGTCCGGTGCAGTGGGTACACATCATACCCTCAATGATCATCGTCTTTGTCATGGTTTTCTTCTCCTTCGTTTTCATTTCTTTTGCCGGTTCCTCCGGCACTTTATATTTGCTTTTGAATCGCCGCAGGCGCAGGGCATTGGACACCACGCATACGGAACTCAGACTCATGGCCGCAGCACCGAACATAGGACTGAGCTGCCAGTTCAGCACAGGGTAAAATACACCTGCGGCCAGTGGAATGCCGATGGCATTATAAAAGAATGCCCAGAACAAATTCTCCTTGATGTTGCGAATGGTCGCACGGGAAAGCTCCACCGCCGCCGCCGCGTCCAGCAGGTCGGACTTCATCAGCACAATATCTGCGCTCTCCATGGCAATATCAGTCCCCGCTCCGATGGCAAGACCTACATCTGCACGAGCCAGTGCAGGAGCGTCGTTGATGCCGTCACCGATCATGGCCACTTTTTTGCCCTGCTCCTGCATCTGCCGGATGGTCTGCTCCTTGTCCTGAGGCAGGACCTCTGCCACCACTCGATCCACACCAATCTGTTCCCCAACTGCCTGTGCCGTACGTCGGTTATCTCCAGTGAGCATGACCACTTCCAGTCCCAGTTCGCGAAATGCCTTCACTGCGGCGGCACTGGTGGGCTTGGGGGTATCCGCCACGGCGATCAGCCCCAATACCTCCCCGCCGCAGGCAAAGAAAATCGGCGTTTTCCCTTGTTCGGAAAGTTGTTTCTCAATTTCTGTAAAGTCTTCTATCCTTACATCGTTTTCTTCCATCATGGCCCGGTTTCCGCCCAGACAAAGCTGTCCGGCAAGCTCTGCTTTTACGCCCCTGCCATGCACGGCTTCAAAACGGCTTACCTGTGCAACAGGCAGATCCCGTCCCGTTCCCGCTTCCATGATAGCGGCTCCCAGCGGGTGCTCAGACGGCGCTTCCAAACTGACGGCCAGAATCAATAGACCATCCTCGCTTTTTCCGGGCGCGGGTACAATATCGGTCACCACCGGCTTTCCCTGAGTCAGGGTCCCGGTCTTGTCCACCACCACCGTATCCACGGCGCGCAGAAGTTCCAATCCCTGCGCGGACTTGACAAGAATTCCGTTTTCCGCCCCCTTCCCGGTTCCCACCATAACGGCCACCGGAGTGGCAAGGCCGAGAGCACAGGGGCAGGAAATGACCAGCACGGACACTCCGGCTGTCAGGGCACGGGTCACATCCCCTCCACTGACCACCAGCCAGATTATAGCCGAAATTGCCGCAATACACATGACTACGGGAACGAAAATGCCCGCCACTGTGTCTGCCAGCTTGGCAATGGGCGCTTTGGAGGCAGAGGCCTCCTCCACCAGTCGGATCATCTGGGCCAGAGTGGTGTCCTCCCCCACCCTCAGTGCCTCAAAGACAAATGCGCCCGATTTGTTGATGGTGGCCGCGGCCACCTTATCTCCTACGGTTTTGTCCACCGGGAGCGACTCTCCGGTCAGGGCGGATTCGTCCACAGCGGATTCTCCCCGAACGATCACACCGTCCACGGGGACCGACTGTCCGGGTCGGACAAGGATCAAATCCCCCACGCGAACTTCCTCCACAGGGATCTCAATTTCTTTTCCCTCCCGGACAACGCTGGCCGTTTTCGGGCTGAGATCCATCAGCCGGGTGATGGCTTGAGAGGTCTTTCCTTTCGCTCTCGCCTCAAGAAACTTGCCCAGTGTGATCAGGGTAAGGATCATACCGGCAGACTCAAAGTAGAGATCCATGTGGTACTTTTCCACCAGGTCCATGTCCGCCCGGCCCAGTCCGTACCCCATCTGATAGATGGCAAATATCCCGTAAACCACCGCGGCGGATGAGCCAACCGCAATCAGCGAATCCATATTGGGCGCCCGGTCAAGCATGCGCCGAAAGCCTACCTTATAGTATCTGTCATTTACGTACAGAATGGGCAGGGTGAGCAGAAGCTGTGTCAGCCCAAAGGCCACAGCGCGCTCAAGGCCGCTGAGAAAGCCGGGCAAGGGCGCCCCCAGCATGTGTCCCATGGAGATATAAAACAGTGGGATCAAAAAGATGACGGACCATATGAGCCGCCGCTTCATCCCGGCCAGCTCCTCCTGTGCCTCATCCCTGCGTACCGGTACCCTCTGACCTGTCCCGGCATCGCAGTCCGGTTGCGCTCCGTAGCCCGCCCGCTCCACAGCGTTTGCGATTTCGTCCACAGAGAGCATCTGCGCATCAAATTCAACCACCATACTATTGGACAGCAGGCTGACTGCCGCATCCTGAACTCCGGGCAGGTCTCTCACGGCCTTTTCCACGTGAGCACTGCAGGCCGAACAGGTCATCCCGCTGATATGGAATTTTTCTTTCATGTTTCACCACTCTTTTCCGCAGTCCACACCCCTCCAGGGTGGGGTATTTATCGTCATTATATCATATTGAAGCACACTGTCAAGAATCGGTTTGTTTCATATTTCACCTCCATCTCTTGACAAATTCCTCTGCGAATTGTAATCTTATTTATTATGTATGCCGTGTTCTACGGCGGCCGGGACCTCCGGCAAGAAGGAGTTTTACCCATGAGTGATTACCGCATTTCCACCAACTGCCTTCACGCGGGCTACCGCCCCGAAAACGGGGAACCCCGCAATTTCCCCATCGTGCAGTCCACTACCTTCCGCTACGAAACCAGCGAGGCGATGGGCAAACTGTTCGATCTGGAGGCCAGCGGTTATTTCTATACCCGTCTGCAGAACCCCACCAACGACCATGTCGCGGCCAAGATCTGCGCACTGGAGGGCGGCACCGCCGCCATGCTGACCTCTTCCGGTCAGGCGGCCAACTTCTATGCCGTGTTCAACATCGCCTCCTGCGGCGACCATGTGGTGGCCTCCTCCGCCATCTACGGCGGCACCTACAACCTGTTCGCCGTCACCATGAAGCGTATGGGTGTTGAATTCACTTTCGTGGAGCCCGACTGCTCTGAGGCAGAGCTGAACGCCGCCTTCAAACCCAACACCAAGGCCGTGTTCGGCGAGACCATTGCCAACCCCGCCCTGTCCGTGCTGGACATTGAAAAGTTTGCCAACGCCGCCCATGCCCACGGCGTTCCCCTCATCATTGACAATACCTTCCCCACTCCTGTCAACTGCCGTCCCTTTGAGTGGGGTGCGGACATCGTCACCCACTCCACCACCAAGTACATGGACGGCCACGCCAATGCGGTGGGCGGTGCCATTGTGGACAGCGGCAAGTTCGACTGGACCAAGTATCCCGATAAGTTCGCCGGTCTGTGCACTCCCGATGAGAGCTATCACGGCGTAACCTATACCGAACGCTTCGGGCTGGAAGGCGCTTTCATCACCAAGTGTACCGCTCAGCTCATGCGTGACTTCGGCGCCATCCCCGGCCCCATGAATGCCTACCTGCTCAACGTAGGTCTGGAGACCCTGCCATTGCGCATGGCCAAGCACTGCGAAAACGGTCTGGCCGTGGCCAAGTATCTGCAGGCTCATCCCAAGGTGGCCTGGGTGCGCTTCCCCGGTCTGGAGGGTGACAGCCAGTACGAACTGGCTCAGAAATACATGCCCAACGGCACCTGCGGCGTGGTCTCCTTCGGTGTGAAGGGCGGCCGCAAGGCGGCTGAGACCTTTATGGCCGGTCTGAAGCTGGCCTCCATCGCCACCCATGTGGCTGACGCCAAGACCTGCGTGCTCCACCCCGCCTCCGCTACCCACCGCCAGATGAACGATGCGGAGCTGGCCGCCGCCGGCATCTCCCCCGATTTGGTTCGCTTCTCCGTGGGCATCGAAGATGTGAAGGATCTGATCGCCGATCTGGAGAACGCTCTGGCCGGTGTGTAAAAGCAAACCCAAAAATCCCTTGCCGCAAGGCAAGGGATTTTTTGTTCAATATGTATGCTCACACACTTCCCGGATCTTGGCCTGCAGGATCTTCAGATCCTCAAATGCCTCCGGCTTGCGCCGTGGGTCTCGGAGCAGTGCGGCAGGATGGTATAATGCCATGGTCCATACTCCGTTCTTTTCAAACCACTTGCCATGCTCCTGGGTGATCTTGAAATCCTCCTTGATCACCCGCATAGCAGAGATGCGCCCCAGACACACGATAATTTTTGGCTTGATCAGCGCCACCTGATTGCGCAGATAGTCAATACAGGCATCCTGCTCAGTGTTCAGCGGGTCCCGGTTCTTGGGCGGACGGCATTTGACCATGTTTGCGATGTAGATGTTCTTCTTGCGGCTGAGGTCGATGATCTCCAGCATGTCATCCAGAAGCTTTCCGGCCCGGCCCACAAAGGGCTCACCCTGCAGATCTTCGTTTTCACCGGGGCCCTCGCCGATAAAGAGCACTTCCGCATCCCGTGGACCCACACCGAATACTACATTGGTACGCTCCTCACACAGGGAACATTTGCGGCAGGACATGCACTGTTTTTCCAGTTCATCCCAATTCAGCATCGCCATGTCAGCATCCTCCCAAACCTGATTTTTCTACAGTATAGCACAAAAGATATCCGGAAGTAAATGCGCATTTGTTGTAGCAGAAGCACCGGTGATTTGGTGGTGCACCGGATCACTGATAAAAGTTTATTTAAAATTTGCGTATATTGTATTTGGACATGGACATACTGGAATTGCATTCTTTTAAAAGGAGGTAATCATCATGTCCAATCAGAACAACAACCAGAACAACAATCAGAACAACCAGCAGAATAATCAGAACAACAAGCAGAACAACAACCAGAACAGCAAGCAGAACAACAATCAGCAGAATAACAACCGCTGAGAAAAAACGGGGAGTGTTCACAAAAAGTTCACTCCCCGTTTCCAATTTCTTGATGTTTTTCCGTTTGCACCGAGGTAAAATAATATCAAGGTTGAGGGCTCCCCTCCCCTCTTACCCCAAACTCCACTGTCCTACCGGGTCGGCTCCGGCCGGCCCGCAGGACAGACCAAACATTATTTTTCCTCCCTTTCTTTTTTCTCTTCAGTCAGACAGGCCCGGACTTGCAAAAGTCCGGGCCTGTCTGTTTCTTATTCTTCTTTCTGCTGAAAGAGCACGCGGTAATAGTCCTCGTCCAAAATCAGTGCAGAATAACGGAACTGGTCCCGGATTTCCTCCAGCGTCCGGGCCAGATACTCCTCGTCATCCACCTGTACCTCTCCCCACGGCGTAAATTCTTCCCGAGTGGATACATAGGCCCCCCGCTCGGACAAAAAGCTGTAATTATAAAAAATAACCAATCCCGGCGCATCGGACAGGATGTCCCGCCCGGCCAGCAGTCTGGAATCGTACTCCAGATTGAACAGATTGGCCAGTGTGGGCATAATGTCCAGACTGGAACAGTACTTATCCACTTGTACCGGCTCATCCATCTGTGAATTCCACAGGATCAGAGCACTCT
Organism: Oscillospiraceae bacterium; assembly: GCA_015068065.1. GTDB lineage: Bacteria > Bacillota > Clostridia > Oscillospirales > Oscillospiraceae > Lawsonibacter. The sequence continues at coordinate 20,645 of SVLE01000029.1, forward strand.
TGAACTTTCCAAAGTCCGGATCAGCTTCATGCCCCAGCAGTTCATTGATCTGCACGTCCTGCAGTCCATAGGGATAATGGTCCCCCGACAGGACAATGACCGTATCCTCCAGTTTACCTGCCTCTTCCAGCTGTTTCAGCAGTGAGGCCACAGCCCGGTCCAGTTCGATCTGGCTGGCCAGATATCCCTTGACCTCCTCACTGTAGGGCAGGTGCTCCACCGCCGCCCAGTGCTTGGCAGACATGGCATTCTGGTCTGCGTTGTAGTTCAGGTGTCCGCTCACGGTCAGGTAATAGACCATGAAGTTTTCATCGTCAATGTACTCCGGCACGCTCAGCCGCATCATCTCTTCATCGGACTCCGGCCAGGAGCGCGTCACCTCCAGCCCGTTGCCCAGGCCGTAGTACTCGTATCCCATATTGGGATAGGACAGATCACGTCCGTAATAGGTGTATGTATTGTTATGGTAAGCCAGCGTGCGGTAGCCCCGTTTGGAAAACTGATTGCCAAAGCCAAAGGGCATATAGTTTTCCGCCGACTGCAGATAACTCCACGCTCCCGCCTTGGGGATCAGTCCCGTAGTCGTCACATATTCACCGTCCGACGTTGACAACCCCCAAAGAGGAGTATAGAAATTGTTGAATACAAAACCCTCGTTGCTCAGCCGATACAGTGTGGGGGTCAGTTCCGGATTCACCGCAACAGACGAAAAGGCCTCCGCCACGATCCAGATCAGATTTTTCCCCTCAAAAAAACCTGTCCATTCGTTCTTTTTCGTCGGCTCTACCCGGGCGAAATAGTCGTGCATAGCCGCGAGCTCTTCGTCCCTTTCCTCCTGTGCAAGGGTCTGAAAGTCAATATCCATCACCTGCGCATCCTTCCCGTGGACGGGATATGCCTGGGGTGTTTTCTCCTGCTCCGGGAGCAGGTCCATCCAGTCCTCGGGCGGTTTCTCCTCGGGTCTCACGCCAAAAACCAGTCGTTTCAGTTCCAGTCGGGTATTGGTAAGCACACCGAAATTGGTCACCGACAGCTCCGCCGCATCCGACTGGTTATAAATGTGGTACAGAGGCAGCGGCCCCTCATCCATGCTGACCACCCCCAGCGTCACCGCCATCTGGATCATCAGCGCCAGCGCTGCCCAGTAAACCTTGGTCCTGCGTTCCATGCCCTCGCCGCAAATCAGCCGTCTGCGCAGCATGACCGCCGCTCCCAGCGGCAGGCACTCCATCAAAATGGGAAACCAGCACCGAATCACGTTGGTCACGGCCAGTCCGCCGAACTCTCCGGCCACCATTCCCACCCGGATCAGCGAAGACAGGGACAGGAATGTTTTGAACAGATAATAATACACCGTCTGGGTGGCCATCCACGCACACAGACAAAACGTACTGCACAGCAATACTCTGTACGCGGTTTTTTCCCGTACCGCACAGCACCACAGCCCCAACAGCATGGCCGCGGGCACGGAAAACAGTGCGGTACAGATCACGCCGCGCAGCGGGATCACCCGAAAACAGTACAGCTTCAAAAACAGTTCCTGATATACGATGGACACCAGAAAAAACAACGTGGACCAAAGCAGCCGCCCCAGCCGTTCCTTTGTCCGTTTATCCAACAGGCCCCCGGGGGTTGTACCCACCATATACGCTCACTCCTTTGCTCCGGAATCAATGTATTGGCTATTTTAGCCCCTTTTCCCTGCAGTGTCAATTTACCAAGAAACCTTTCACAAAAATTTAAAAAATGACATCCCGGGGTTCTTTCTCCAAAACGCTTTGCGTTTTGTGCCCCTGCGATCCTCATTGTGATTTTTCCCTAAAAACCACCCCCATTCACGAAATTTCCCTTGCATATTGGCTCTAAATCTGGTATCATACACGTGATAATATGCTTATCTTGTGTCCGTCTGTTTCCCCATGGAACAGCGGCCCCAAAAAGGAGGATCGCCGTGTCCCTGACCCACGAAGAACTGCTTCAGGCTCTGCTGAATTCTTACGAAGCCTATTATGATATCGCCCGTGTGGATGACGGCTCTCCCCTGCTGGCCACCTGTGACTTTCACTCCACCAGCGAGCGGTATGTCCTGACCAAAAAAGCCAAGCTCTGGGCCGCGGAGACCAACGAATACGTGTTTGTCTTCCATGTGTCCGAACTCACCATGGACTCTTTTGCCCGGTGCCGTGATCTGGCTCTGGAGCGGGGCATGGAAAAGATCCACCCTCACCCCGAGCACATGTATTCCCACATCACGGCTATCCTCCTGTGCGACGCGGCTCAGCCCGACGCGCTGGAGTTGCTGGAGCGCTATAAGAAGTCCGCCAACTTCAAGCTATCACTCCATGGATGGATGGAGTATCGCATAGCTGCGGTGGATCTCTCCACTGCCGAGGTCTTTACCAACCGCAAGGGGAAAGAACTCAAGAAAACCCTTTGCCAGGTCATTGACTTCGAAACAAAAAGAAAATCTGGAGAGGAGAAAAAATCTGTATGAACATGTTACTCGTTTTCCTGATTGGCTGTGCTGTTCTGATCGCCGGTTACGTTCTGTACGGCGGCTGGC
>SVLE01000030.1 GCA_015068065.1 Oscillospiraceae bacterium
ACTTATGATAAAGTGAAATTCTTGGTTTTGTTGATTTTGCAGGGTTTTGAAGACTTATGAAGACTTATGATAGGGTAAAACAAAAAAAGTCAATAAAAATTGCGAAAAGTATTTGACAAGTGCTGACATTTTCATTATAATACTCGCTGTACCATTACGCGAGCATAGGGTCTTTCCCCTTAAAAGAGGTGTGCCATGAGACTGGATCTTCGTAAAATCATCCATGTTCCGGGCGCATCTGTCCCGTTTGATCTTCAGCTGGATCTCACCCATCTGGACTTCTTCGGGGCCCGGCCGATCACCCGGCCGCTCCAGGTACAGGGAAAGGTCACAAACCGCGCCGGGGCCCTTCAGCTGGAAGGAACTGCCTCCACCGTGCTGGACCTGACCTGTGACCGCTGCTGCAAGCCGTATACGGCGGAAAAGGTCGTCGCACTGAACTCGCTTCTGGCCACAGAGCTGGAAAACGAGGATAGTGAGGACGAGATCATTCTGCTGGACGGCGGTGCCGTAGACCTGGAAGAAGTGGCGTCTACAGCCTTTATCCTCGCGATGGACACCAAAAACCTATGCTCAGAAGACTGCAAAGGTCTCTGCAGCCGCTGCGGTGCCGATTTGAACGACGGCCCCTGCGGATGTAAACCTGACGTAGATCCACGGTTGGCGGCGCTTGCGCAGCTGTTGGATGACAAAGCTGAGTAGTCAACGTCAACCTGTGGCCTGATAAAAAGGGCCGAAGTAACCGAAGGAGGTGTCACCATGGCGGTTCCTAAGAGAAAAGTGTCCAAGGCTCGCCGCGACAAGCGTCGCAGCTCCGTGTGGAAGCTGGATGTTCCCGGCATCGTTACCTGCCCCAAGTGCGGCGCGTTTCGTCTGCCCCACCGGATGTGCAAGTCTTGCCTGACCTACAATGGTCGTGAGTTCGGCCAGGTCACTGAGGCTCAGTAAGCCAGAACACAAGAAAAAGAGTGCTGTGAAAACAGCACTCTTTTTTGTTGACTTGGGGTCTTGAACTGAAAGGATGATGACGCTTTTGCCGGTCATTGACCGACAGGATATTATTTGTTAAACTGTATTTAACAAAGGAGCGTGATCGTATGAAGAAAGCAATCGTTGCAGCGCTGATAACCGCGGTTATTGGGTGGTTCTTTGCTGATTGGTTGTATCAGCTTCCGGAAATCGGCACTATTGTTGCTGTGGCAATAATGGGCGGCTTTATTATCTGTTTTAACGAGGAAAAGAAAGACAAAGAAGAATTTAACAAAGAGGAGTGATCGTGTGGACGGAAAAGAGCTGAGGACATTGGTTCAACTTACATTGTTGGCATTGGGAATAAAAGAACTTTTCACGGCAAAGGCATACTACGGCCAGCAAAAAAAGAAATGGGCGGTAGCATCTGCGTGCATGGGTGTTTTTGGCTGCATCTGTGCAATTGTTTCGTTTACGGGTATCCTATAAACTCTGATTTGTCGGGCTGTAACGATCTGAAATGGCTCTCCCTCTGTCTGTATGACAGAGGGAGATTTTTTATATCAGACCGGAACAAAAGATAAGAGGGATTTTTGCCACAGGCCTTTCCTTTTTGCGGCAAATGTGGTATGCTGTAATGTAAAGAAAAACAAGATGTAGAAAGGAGGATGTCCATGAGTCTGACCGCCGTATGTGCTGTGGCGCACCACAGTCCCGCCCACCGGGCCGGGGTGCGGGTGGGGGAGACCCTGACCCATGTGAACGGGAAGCCCATCGTGGACGTCCTGGACTATAAATTCTACACCTATGATTCCCGGCTGGAGCTGACCCTGAAGGACGCGGACGGCGGTGTGCGCACTGTCCGGGTGCGTAAAATGGAGGGGGAAGATCTGGGGCTGGAGTTTGAGACTTATCTCATGGACCGGGCCCGCTCCTGCGCAAACAACTGTATTTTCTGCTTTGTGGATCAGTTACCTCCCGGCATGCGCAAGACCCTTTATTTTAAGGACGATGATGCCCGGCTGTCCTTCCTGATGGGCAATTATATCACCCTGACCAACCTCTCTGATCGGGAGGTGCAGCGCATCGTCGACCTGCGGGTGTCCCCCATCAACATCTCCGTGCACACCACGGACCGGGACCTGCGGGCACGTATGCTGGGCCATAAAAACGCCGGACGGGGCATCGACGTTATGGAGAAACTGGCTGCGGCCAATATCACCATGAACTGCCAGATCGTCTCCTGCCCCGGTATCAATGACGGATCTGCTCTGGATAAGACCATGAATGATCTTGCAGGGATGTACCCGGCGGTAAACAGTGTGTCTGTGGTCCCCGTGGGCGTGACCAAATTCCGGGAAGGACTGCACCCCATCCAGCCTTACACCAAGGAGCAGGCGGTTTCCGTTGTGGAACAAGTGGAGGCCTTTGCCGCAGCACATAAGGCCAAACACGGGACGAGCCTTGTGTGGTGCTCGGACGAGTTCTATCTGATCGCAGAGCGTGAACTGCCCGGAGAGGACTACTTTGAGGAGTTTACCCAGCTGGACAACGGTGTGGGCATGCTGCGCCTGCTGCAAAGTGAGTTTGTCCGGGCGCTGGATCTGCTGGATGCGGAGGAGATGGAGGGGGCGACCCCCTTCTCCATCGCCACCGGTGTGTCCGCGGCACCATTTTTGTGCCAAATCGTTGACATGGCCCGGGAAAAATGTGGTAAAATAGAAGCAGATGTGTACCCCATCCAAAATGACTTTTTCGGCCACACCATCGTGGTAGCCGGACTGGTCACCGGCAGTGATCTGATTGCTCAGCTACGGGGGAAAAAACTGGGTGAGCGCCTGCTTATTTCTGCCAGTATGCTGCGTAGCGGGGAACGGGTCTTTCTGGACGATGTGACTCTGGACGATGTGGAGCGGGAGCTTGGTGTTCCCGTGATCCCGGTGGCGCAGGACGGCTACGAGCTGTGCGATGCCATCTTCGGCCTGCACAACGGTCAGCCGGCCGTTTCCCAATCCCTGCCGGAGGATGAATACTACCGATACAACCCCGGAGTTCGGGGCTGATTCCAACAAGAAACGAGCGTGATACCATGAAACCTCTGGTTGCCATCGTGGGCCGGCCCAACGTGGGCAAGTCCATGCTGTTCAATAAGCTGTGCGGCCAGCGCCTTTCCATTGTGGAGGACACTCCCGGCGTCACCCGTGACCGGCTGTATGCCGAGTGCGAGTGGGCGGGGCGGACCTTTGACATCGTGGATACCGGCGGCATCGAGCCGGGTACGGACAGCGAGATACTGGCCTTTATGCGCCGTCAGGCGGAGATCGCCATTGAGAACGCCAATGTAGTGGTCTTTGTGTGCGACATCAAGACGGGTATGACCGCCTCTGATCAGGAGGTGGCCGGAATGCTGCTGCGTTCCCAGAAGCCCGTGGTGCTGGCGGTCAACAAAATGGACAGCGTAGGCCGGGAAAACCCCGATATTTACGAGTTTTATAATCTGGGTCTGGGTGACCCCATCGCTGTCTCCGCCGTCCACGGCCACGGTACCGGCGACCTGCTGGACGAGTGCGTCAAATACTTTCCCCCTGCCGAGGAAGAGGAGGAAGAGGACGACACCATCAAGGTGGCGGTCATCGGCAAGCCCAATGTGGGCAAGTCCTCTCTGGTCAACCGCATTTTGGGTCAGGAGCGGGTCATCGTGTCCAACGTGGCGGGCACCACCCGGGACGCCATCGACAGCTATTTTGAGAATAAGCAGGGCAAATACGTCTTTATCGACACCGCCGGTATGCGCAAAAAGTCCAAGGTGGACGACCGGATCGAGAAATTCTCCGTCCTGCGCTCCACCATGGCCATTGAGCGCAGCGACGTGTGCCTGATTATGATCGACGCCAACGAGGGAGTCACCGAACAGGACACCAAGGTGGCGGGCCTGGCCCATGAGGCGGGCAAGGCGTGCATCATCGTGGTCAACAAGTGGGACGCCATCGAAAAGGACGGCAAGACCATGGACCGTATGCGCGAGGATATCCGCCGTGACCTGAGCTATATGACCTATGCCCCCATCGTCTTTATCTCCGCTCTCACCGGTCAGCGTGTGGACCGGCTGTTTGAACTCATTAACTATGTCAACGATCAGTCCGCCATGCGCATCACTACCGGCATGCTCAACACCTTGCTGGCCGATGCTACCGCCCGGGTCCAGCCTCCCACGGACAAGGGCCGCCGGCTGAAGATCTACTATATGACGCAGGTGGGCATCCGGCCACCCCATTTCGTCTGCTTCTGCAACGACGCGCGGCTGTTCCACTTCTCCTACCAACGCTATCTGGAAAATCAGATCCGCGCCACCTTCGGTCTGGAGGGCACGCCCGTGCGCCTGACCGTAAGGGAAAAGGGCGAGAAGGAGGGCTAACCATGTCTCAGATCAACTGGATCGGACTGGCGGGTCAGCTGTGGCTACCCCTGCTGGTTACTGCAGCGGTGTCCTATCTGCTGGGCTGCTTTAACGGCGCGGTTATCGTGTCCAAGTATATCCTGCGTGACGATGTGCGCAACCACGGCAGCGGCAACGCTGGCCTGACCAATTTTTACCGCACCTTCGGCGGCGGGCTGACCTTTGTGGTCATCCTGTGTGATGCGCTCAAGGCAGTTGCAGCTTTGCAGATTGCCGTTTGGGTCAGCGGTGGCGTGCATATTGGCATTTCACCCACAGGCGACGCCTTTGGAGTGGTAGCGGCTATTCCGCCTGTGCTGGCCAAGTACTGGGCCGCTCTGTTCTGCCTGTTGGGTCATATGTTCCCTTGTATGTTCCATTTCAAGGGAGGTAAGGGCATCCTGTCCGGCGGTACTATCGCTATCATGATCGACTGGCGCGTGGCGCTGGTGGTCTGGGGCGGATTTCTGGTTTTGGTCATCCTGACCCGGTACGTATCCCTCGGTTCCGTGTGGGCGGGGGCATCCTTCCCCTTTGCCAGCTGGTTTGTGTCCCGCAATATGTATGCGTTCCACCAAGTGCCCATCGTTGTGCTGGCGTTCATTACTGGCGGACTGGTGGTCTGGCAGCACCGGGGCAACATCAAGCGGCTGCTGTCGGGTACGGAAAGCAAGTTCAGCCTGCATAGAAAGAAATAATTGCGCATACAAAACAAGGAGGCGCCGATTATGAAAGTAACAGTACTGGGCAGCGGAGCCTGGGGTACGGCCCTGGCCATGGTGCTGCTGGAAAACGGCCATGATGTGACCCTGTGGTCTTTTTTGGAAGAGGAATGCAAGGTTTTGCGGGAGACGGGGGAGAATCCCATGCTCAAGGGGGTACCCCTGCCCAAGGAACTGAAGCTGACCACGGATATGAACGCAGCTGCAGGCTGTCAGGCAGTGGTCATCGCCACGCCTTCCTTCGCGGTGCGCTCCACTGCGGCCAGGCTGCGTGAAATTGCCGACCCCGGCACGGTGCTCATCTCCGTGTCCAAGGGCATTGAGAAGGATACCTCCCTGCGCCTGAGTCAGGCTATCGAGGAGGAAGTTGGCGACAAGTGTCCGGTGGTGGTGCTTTGCGGCCCCTCCCATGCCGAGGAAGTGGGACGGAAGATCCCCACCGCTCTGGTGTCCGCGGCTGACGATATCCGGGACGCGGAGTTTGTGCAGGATCTGTTTATGAACAACCGCCTGCGTATTTATACCAGCGATGACCGGGTGGGCGCGGAGATCTGCGCGGCGCTGAAAAACGTCATCGCTCTGTGTGCCGGCTGCTGCGACGGAATGGGCTATGGAGACAACACAAAGGCCATGCTTATGACTCGCGGCCTTGCGGAAATTGCCCGCCTTGGCATTGCCTTGGGTGGAAAGCCGGAGAGCTTTACAGGTCTCACCGGTGTTGGAGATTTGATCGTTACCTGCTGTTCCATGCACTCCCGCAACCGCCGATGCGGTATTCTCATCGGGCAGGGCAAGCCCGTAGAGGAGGCGGTGAGGGAAATCGGCGCTGTGGTGGAAGGTTACTATGCCGCCGCCAACGCCCGCACTCTGGCCCAGAAGGCGGGGGTGGAGATGCCCATCGCTCAGGCCGCTTATGAGGTGCTGTATGAGGGCCGTGACGTACATACAGTAGTTACGGACCTGATGTCCCGCACCAAGCGCGCGGAGAGTGAAAACTGAACTTAAAGGCTATGCGCCCTGCTCTTTCCGGAGCAGGGCGCATTTTTTATGCGTGGGCATAGGATGGGATGATGGAAAGGAGGAGATATGCAGATGAGACAGTCAGGAACACTTGGGGTGCGGGTTTTTGCGTCCCGGGCACAGCTTCCGGTGGAGGGGGCGGCAGTGGTTATTACACAGAAGGGGAGAAACGGGAAATACCGAGTGCTGTCTTTGCAGGAGACGGACCGGAACGGCAGTATCGTTCCCGTTACGGTGCCAACCCCAGACACGGCCCAAAGTACAAGTCCCAATTCGAATCTGACCCAGCCATTTGCCCGGTGCGATATCTGGGTGGAGCACGGGGGGTATGAAGTGATGGCCATTGAGGATGTGCAGGTTTTTCCGGGGCAGATGTCCCTGCAGGAGGTGGAATTGAACCCGCTGGTGCGGGGCGAGGCGTGGACGGAGCGCACCGAGGTGCGGCCCATTCCGGCCCAGACCCTGTGAGGTGACGTGATATGCCGGTCGTTGTTCCATATATACCCACCAGCATCACAGTACATCTGGGTGCACCACGGCAGAGCGCACCCAATGTAACGGTGTCCTTTCAGGATTACATCAAAAATGTCGCCAGCAGCGAGATTTACCCTACCTGGGAGCCGGCAGCCATTCGCGCCAACGTGCTGGCTCAGATTTCCTTTGCCCTGAACCGGGTCTATACCCAGTTCTACCGCAGTCAGGGCTATGATTTCGACATTACCAACACTACGGCTTATGACCAGAAATTCATCCGGGACCGGAACATTTTTGAAAGTGTTTCCGTCATTGTGGATGATATTTTTGACAACTATATCCGGCGCATTGGTTTTGTGGAGCCGCTGTCGGCCAAGTTCTGCAACGGGACCACCACCACCTGCGCCGGTCTTTCTCAGTGGGGCAGTCAGGAGCTGGCCCAGCGGGGCTATGACTCCATCCGTATCTTGAAAAACTATTACGGCGATAACATTGAAATTGTCACCGATGCCCCGCTTCAGGATCCCCGTGACAGTTTTCCCGGCGTCCTGCGGCGAGGTGATTATGGGCCAAATGTGCTGGTGGTCCAGGTCATGCTCAACCGCATCTCTCAGGACTACCCGGCCATCCCGAAAATCTGGCCAACCGCCGCGGTATTTGACGCCAATACGGAAACAGCGGTGCGGAAGTTTCAGCAGATTTTCAACCTGACGGTAGACGGAATCGTGGGCAAGGCCACGTGGTACAAAATGGTTTTTCTCTACAACGCCGTCAACGACCTGTCCGAGCTTGTCAGCGAGGGGCAGCGATTTTACCGGGTGAACTTCCAGTACCCCGGCGTAGTCTCTCAGGGACAGCGTGGCGAGGCAGTGAGCGCCCTGCAATACATGCTCTCCCTCATTGGAGAATTCTATGACGTGGTGCCGCCGGTGCAGGTGGACGGAGTGTACGGGCCGGGGACAACGGCGGCGGTGAGTGCCTTTCAGCGGGCGGCTGGGCTGCCGGCGGACGGCGTAGCCGGGGAGCAGACGTGGATTATGATCTACCGGGTGTTTGCCGGGCTGGAAAACGAGTATCTGCGCAATCAGCTGCGCTTTCCTCTCGAAGCGCAGGAGGCGGGCTATGGACAGACCACCCGTATAGAGCAGTATCCGGGACAGGAACTAACATTGGGAAGGAGTGATGCGCGGTGACGCAGGAGGCCTATTTGCTGGGACAGCCGGTGAGCAGTCTGCAGTATATGCTGGGTGAGCTGTCTTACGCCCATGAGCAGCTGCCCTTTGTGGCGGTGGACGGCGTGTTCGGAGAAGAGACACTGGAGGCGGTCATGGTCTTTCAGCGGGAGTTTTCGCCCCCAGTGACCGGACGGGTGGATCAACGTACGTGGGACGATATCGTCTATTATTTCCGCCTTTGGGAGCGGGAACGAGCACATCCGCGGCCTTTGCGAGCCTTCCCGCCAAGACCGTTTCAGGTAGAGACGGGGCAGCAGGATGACGTGATGGCGCTGGTCCAGGCCATGTTCCGCAGTTTGTCCGGTATTCTGGAGGGAATCGGACCGGAGGTAACCCATGGATATCACGGGGGGCAGTCTGTGGAGAATGTGCGCTGGCTGCAGGGGATTTCCGGCATGGAGCAAACGGGGGTCATGGACCGGTTTACATGGAATATGCTGGTGCGGTTGTACGACCTGTTTATAGTACGCAGGCGGGAGTTGGAGCAGCCTGATTGGTATATGGAAGAAAACCGAAAAAAATAGCGAAAATTTTTTCAAAAACCTCTTGCCAAAACGATTTGCGTGTGGTACTATATCTAAGCTGTTCGGAACACCGAGCGGTGACTTCCGGGTGTGGCGAAGTTTGGTATCGCGCTTGAATGGGGTTCAAGAGGCCCTGAGTTCGAATCTCAGCACTCGGACCAAATAAGGACTGTTACTCTGATGGAGTAGCAGTCCTTTTTGTTTTACCTGAAATGAATCCAAAGCGCCTCTGTTCTTTTGTCCGCATTTGTAGTATGATAGCCATACACCAAAAACAAAGATTCCTATGGGGGCGTGAAATATGAAAGTGTTGGTTTGCAATGTTGGTAGTACATCCTTGAAGTTTAAACTGTTCGATATGCCGGGGGATAAGGTTCTGGCGGACGGCAAGGTAGAGCGCGTGGGCAGAACGGATGCGATCTTCCACTACGGCAACCGCGAAACCGGATATACCATTCAGCTTGAAAATCAGAGTATCCTCTCCTATGCCGAGGGGATTCGACGGTATCTGAATTGCCTGACGGATCCGGAGCACGGTGTGATCCCCCAGGTGTCGGAGATCGAGCGGGTGGGCTTCAAGACCGTTTTGGCAAAGGGCTTTTACGGCATCCACGAGCTGACGGCGGAAGTGCTGCAGGCTATGGAAGATTATCTCATCGTCGCCCCTGCCCACAACGGGCCCTATCTGGAGGCCATCCGTCAGATCCAGCAGGTGCTGCCCGGGGTCAAGCTGGTGGGCGTATTTGAAACGGCATTCCATACCACCATTCCCCAAGCCAGACGCATCTACGGTATCCCGTACGAATGGTATGAGGAGTACGGTATCCAGAGAATGGGCTATCACGGCGCGTCCCATGGCTACATCGCGGATGTTCTGACTGAGCAGAGCGGAGGGACGGGGAATGCCATCTCCTGCCATCTGGGCGGTAGTGGGTCTCTGTGTGCGATCCAAAACGGGGTCAGTGTGGACAACAGTTTTGGATTCTCCCTGCAGACGGGGCTGATTCATGCAAACCGTATCGGCGATACCGATGCGTATATCATCCCCTATTTGCTTGCACAGGGCAAGAGTGTGGAAGAGATTACAAAGGGCATGGACAAGCAGGGTGGTCTTTTAGGCATCTCCGGGGTGAGTAACGACCTGCGCGACATTCAAATCGCGGCGGAGGGCGGAAATGAGCGCGCCCAATTGGCCATTGACGCCTATTGTGCGGGAATTATCCACTATGTGGGCGCCTATTATGCGGAGTTGGGCGGGCTGGACCACCTGGTATTTACGGGCGGTATCGGCGAAAACTCGTCCCTTGTGAGAGAAAAGGTCTGCGGGGCGGTCACGCATTTCGGGATTGTGCTGGATGCGCAGAAAAACGCCCAGCGCTCCGCACAGGCACGCATCATTTCCGCAGAAGCTTCCAAAGTGAAAGTCTGGGTTATCCCTGCCAATGAAGAACTGGGCATTGCCAGAAGGACTTACGAATATCGGTGATGCTTTTCGGCATTTGGTAAGGTTTTTGCGAAACCTGCCTTGGGTGAAAAAGTGCCCCACCTGAATCACTTTTACACCCCCTTACAACATTTTATTAAAATCTGCGTGCAGCTAAAAAACCGTTGGAATTCTATGAATTCCAACGGTTTTTCTTTGTTTTATCTAAAATTTCATTATGCTTGATTTTCGGAAGATTTAGGAGGCATCAAGCGCGATGAGGAGAACTCTGTTTTGCTCAAATAAGAATTGGAAATATCGCAGTAAGCGATGTGGTGCAGCGGTGGGCGTGCGGTTGCTTAGGGTGTGGAAATGAGAGTTTACCTTGACGTTTGGGCATCACAAATAACATTTTCGCTGTAATGTCCATGTGATTTCTATGACTTAAACAGCTGGGAAAGTAGCTTAACATTTTCACGCCATCTTCTTTCAAAAACGCAACCATATCACTGCACATCTTTACTGATTCATTGAAGAAAACACCTGAATATTCTGCTACCTTTCGGAGGATTATAAGGGATTTTATTATGAACTGCGCCAAATTTTACGGTATTGGGAGGGAGCACACCCTTTCCAACGGCGGAATACATCGCCAAAATAGTTGGCCCCGGAAAAGCCGCATTGCTCGGCAATCTCACCCACGGACAGTCGGGTGTTTCGCAGCAGCTGTTCAGCGGCCTGTAGGCGGGTCTGGGTCAGATACTCCTGAAAGCCAAAACCGGTGAGGGATTTGAATCGTCTTGAAAAATACGTGCTTTCCATACAGGCCATGGCAGCCGCATCGTGCAGGGTAATGGGCTGGGCGTAGTTCAGGGCAATGTAGCGGGTCAGGGGCAAAACCTTGTCTGCGCCCTCCCCGTGGACAGGGACCTTGGCTGTGCCGTAACGCAAGGCACGCAGGAGAATGGCCTGCAGCAGGTGCAGGACCACGGCATCGGTGTCCGCGCATCGGTGAGTCAGCTCCTGTTCCAGCTGCTGCAGATCCCGATGGATCTGCTGAGAAATATGAGCGGGCAGCTGCAGGCAGCCGCAGGCCAAAAGCCGGTCAAATTGCGTGCGGCCCAAATCATCAATAAAGGTCCGGATGCGGTCCTCCATAAAATTGCAAACATACCGCTCGTAGCCCACAGGACGGGGAGAGACAGTGCGGTGGAGCTGTGAGCGAGGAATAATGACCAGCTCTCCCGGTGTCACATCGTAGACGGTGTGGCCGATGAAATATCTGCGCTGACCGGAGATGAGGTAGTACAGTTCGTGGGATTTATGGGCGTGCTGCTCCTGCATGTCCCACACGTTTTGCGAGGTGCTGCGGTCAATATAGATGCCCAGTGACTTGTCCAGCACAGCCATCAGCTCCTTTCGGTGCCTATTGTAGCACAGATAGAGGAAAAACGCAATATTTCTGTAGTCGGAACAAAATAAAGCCAAATATTTGGTAGCGCATACGGTTTTATTGCGCTACAATGAAACGGCAACAGAAGCGTGGATGACCATAAGTACATAAATTTATCGGCGGAGGAGGAGAAACATGCCGTTCATTCATTCTGAGTTCATGCTCAAAAACAAAACCGCCCAGCGGCTCTATCACGAGCACGCCGAGGCACTGCCCATCATTGACTACCACTGCCACATCTCCCCGGAGCTGATGGCAAAGGATCACCGCTTCAAAAACGCCACCGAGCTGTTTCTCGGGGGCGACCACTACAAGTGGCGGCTCATGCGTACCAACGGCATCGACGAGAAGCTCATCACCGGAGACGGGGATGACTTTGATAAGTGGATGGCCTTTGCCGAAACCGTGCCCCTGACCATCGGCAACCCCATGTACCACTGGACCCATCTGGAGCTCAAGCGGTATTTCGATGTGGACGAGACGCTGTCTCCCAAAACGGCCAAGGCCATCTGGGAGCAGGTGAATTCCTGCCTTGCTTCTGACGGATTTACCGCCCGGGGGCTGATCCAGCGTTCCAACGTGGAACTGGTGTGCACCACCGACGCCCCCGGTGACACCCTTGAGCACCACCGCCGACTGAAGGACGAGTTTGATGTGCGGGTTATTCCTGCTTTCCGGCCCGACCTGAAAAAGGTGGACTTCTCCATCGTGAAGGAAATCGACTTCTTCCACGAAAACGGATGCCGCCTGTCTGACCATGCGGTGGACGATTTCAGCGAAGAGACGGTGAAGGCTCTGGTGTTCCTTGCCGGGGAGTATGCCAAGCGCGGCTGGACCATGCAGCTGCATGTGGGCGCTCTGCGCAACAACAACACCGCCATGTTTAACCGCCTCGGCCCTGACACAGGCTTTGACTGTGCGGCAGACATGAATATTGCCCGGGAACTCGCCGCTCTGCTGGACAAAATGGAGCAGACGGGCGGACTGCCTAAGACCATCCTGTATAACCTGAATCCCAAGGACAACTACACCATCGGTACCCTGATGGGCTGCTTCCAGCAGGGACCCACCCCCGGCAAGATCCAGTTTGGCTCCGGCTGGTGGTTCAACGACCAGCGTGACGGCATGGAGGCCCAGATGAAGGCCCTTGCCAACCTATCCCTGCTGCCCAGGTTCGTGGGCATGACCACCGACTCGCGCAGCTTCGTGTCCTATCCCCGGCACGAGTATTTCCGCCGCATCCTGTGCAATATGCTGGGCCAGTGGGTGGAAGAGGGTGAATACCCCGCCGATTGGGATGCCCTGGGTGCCATCGTCCGAGGCATCAGCTACGAAAACGCCAAAAACTATTTTCAGTTTAAAAGAGGAAAACGAACATGAAATATACTGATCACAAGACCGTGGAAGAACTGAAGATCGCCTATGTGGGCGGCGGCTCTCAGGGCTGGGCCTGGGGCCTGATGTCCGATTTGGCCGAATCCGGCGATTTGTCCGGCGAAGTGGCCCTGTATGACATCAATTACGAAGCAGCCAAGACCAACGAGACCATCGGCAACCGCTACAACGAACTGCCCGGCTGCAAGTCCAAGTGGAACTACTACGCCACCAAGACGCTGGAAGAGGCGCTGACCGGCGCGGACTTCGTGGTTATCTCCATCCAGCCCGGCACCTTTGACGAGATGGCGGTGGACGTACACACGCCTGAGAAATACGGTATCTATCAGTCTGTGGGCGATACCACCGGCCCCGGCGGCATTATGCGTGCCCTGCGTACCATCCCTCAGATGGAAGTCATCGCGAAGGGAATCGAGAAGTGCTGTCCCAAGGCCTGGGTCATCAACTACACCAACCCCATGGCTCTTTGCGTCAAGGCTCTGTACGACACCTTCCCCGGCATCCGCGCCTTCGGCTGCTGCCACGAGGTGTTTGGCAGCAAGAACCTCTTTGCCAGCGCCCTGAAGGATATTCGCGGCATCGAAGGCATTGAGCGTGACGAGATCAAGATCAACGTGGTGGGCGTGAACCACTTTACCTGGATCAACGAGGCCTCCTGGCACGGCGAGGACCTGATGCCTGTCTACCGCCAGTTTGCCGAGAAGTATAAGGACACCGGTTTCGAGGGCGTGGAGGAAGTCAACTGGATGAACAGCGCCTTTGCCAACAACCGCCGGGTTAAGTTCGACCTGCTGCTGCGCTTTGGCTCTGTTGCCGCCGCTGGCGACCGCCACCTGGCTGAGTTCTGCCCCAAGAACTGGTATCTGGGCAGCGAGAAGCAGGCCAACAGCTGGGGCTTTGGCCTGACCACGGTGGACTGGCGCAAGGATCGTCAGGCCAAGCGCAATGTGGCGGGACAGAAAAAGGCGTCCGGCGAGGCGGAAGTGACCATCAAGCCCAGCGGTGAAGAGGGCGTGCTGCAGATGCGTGCTCTGCTGGGCCTGTGCGAACTGGTGACCAACGTGAACATCCCCAACGTGGGCCAGATCCCCAACTTGCCTCTGGGCACGGTGGTGGAGACCAACGCCGTGTTCCGTGACGGCCGATTGGAGCCCATGATGGCCGGCCCCATTCCCACCGAAATCGACGCTCTCGTCCGCCGCATTGCCAACGCTCAGCTCATGGTTGCCGAGGCCGGTAAGGAGCGCAATCTGGACAAGGCCTTTGCGGCATTTATCAACGATCCTCTGATGGATCTGCCTGTGCCCGAGGCCCGCAAGCTCTTTGACGAGATGGTGGAAGGCACCAAAGAGTACCTGCAGGAGTACTTTAAATGAGAACGGGCATTGTGGATTTCCACGCCCACCCATTTCTGCACCCGGAAAACAACACCTGTCATTATAGAGACGGTTATGCCATGAACCCGGACAGCGCCCGCGAGCGCCTGTCCGGCCTTGGCATTTCCACGGTATGCGGCAGCATGCTTGGTCCGGTGAAAGGTTGGGCGGATATTGTCCGGCTCAACGACCGGGCGCTGGATCTGCGGGAACGCTGGGGTGAGTTTTACATGCCCGGTTTCCACATCCATCCCGACTACATAGAGCAGTCTGTGAAAGAAGTTGAACGCATGGCAGCTCAGGGAGTCAAACTGCTTGGTGAGGTCGTCCCCTACATGCACGGCTGGGATTTTACCCATCCGGGCCTTGTCCCCGTGTTGGAGGCCGCACAGGAAGCGGGCATGGTGTTCAGCTTCCACTCCACCAACATCGCCGACGAGGTGTTGGAGCCTCTGCTTACCCGCTTCCCGGATTTGGCCTTTGTGGCCGCCCACCCGGGGGAGAAAAAGGCGCTGCAGACCCATCTGGGCCGCATGGAGCGGCACAAAAACTATTTCCTCGACCTGTCCGGCACCGGCATCGGCCGCATGGGCATGCTGCGCTATGCCATGGATCGAGCGGGCAAGGAACGCTTTTTGTTCGGCACTGATTTCCCCATCTGCCCGCCAGAGATGTATGTGGCGGCGGTGGATCGCGACCCCATGCTGACCGAGGAAGAAAAGCAGGCTGTTTTCTGTGATAACGCCAAGCGCATCTTGTTTGGAGCGTGATTTCATGAAAAAAATAGTTTTGTTGGGCGACTCTATTCGCCAAGGCTATGAAAAGTATGTCAAGCTCGCCTTCGAGGGGCGGGCGCAGATCTACTCCCCTCAGGACTGCTGCCGTTTTTCCTCCTATTTGCTGCGGTGTCTGACCCAGTGGAAGGTGGAGATGGACTGCGGCAGCGATGTGGATTTGGTTCACTGGAATGCCGGCCTCTGGGACTGCCTGCTTATGCCGGACGGCGAGCGCCACACCGATATTGAGGTGTACGGCAAGTACCTCCGGCGGGTCCATGCGGTCTTGAAACGGATCTTCCCCGACGCGCAGCAGGTGTTTGCTACATCCACCGCCGTGCTGGAGGATCGCTATGTGGGCTACTACAAGCGTTTCAACCGCGACATCGAGGCATACAACGACATGGCAATCAAAGTACTTGAGCCTCTGGGCGTGCAGATCAACGATCTGCATAATTTGACGAAAAGCATTCCCGAGGAGTATTATTCCGACATGACCCACTTCAACACCAAAGAGGGCGCTCAACTGTTGGCCGACCAAGTCATCTCCTGTGTGGAGAAGAATCTGGGCGTCCAAGGCGTGCCTGTGGACTATGACAAGTTGTTCGCAAAGCAGACTGACATCGTGGGACTTTAAATGGAGGAATCCTCATGTTTACTCGATATCTGCGTTTCCCCGGCGGTAAAAGCAAGGCGCTGACCTTCAGTTACGATGACGGCGTGGAACAGGATGTCCGTCTGATTGACCTGTTTCGTAATCACGGATTGAAAGGCACTTTTAACCTGAATTCCGGTCTGTTCGGTCAGCAGGACAAGCACAGACGGCTGACAGCGGAAGAGGTCAAAAAGGTCTACACTCCCGATGTGTGCGAAGTGGCCTGCCACGGTGCCCACCACGGAACGCTTGCCGCCTGCGACACGGCGGTGGCCTGTCTGGAGGTGCTGGATGATCGTCGGACGCTGGAGGCCCTGTTCGACTGCCAGATTCACGGCATGGCCTATGCCAACGGCTCGGTCAACGATGAGGTGGAATCCCTGTGCCGCAGTGCCAGTATCTGGTACGCCCGCACCGTGGTGTCCACCGGCAGTTTTGACCTGCCTCAGAACTGGCTGAGAATGCCCGCCACCTGCCATCACAACGACAAAAAGCTGATGGAACTGGGCGAAGAATTCCTTGCCCTTCAGGCAATCAAAAATCCGAAGATATTTACCGTATGGGGTCACTCATATCAATTTGATGACCGTGACAACTGGAATGTAATTGAGCGATTTGCCGACCTGATGGGCGGCAAAGAGGACATCTGGTACGCGACTAATATGGAACTGTATCTGGCTTGGCGTGACTATCAGCGGTTGGAAAGTTCTGCTGATGGTACCCTAATTCATAACCCCAGCCCCAGAAGCGTCTGGATCGGGGAACAGAACGGAACCTGTTACGAAATCAAAGCCGGACAGACCGTGCGGCTGTAAAGGAGAAAACATCGGTGATTAAAATCATGCAGTACGGCGAGGGCAACTTCCTGCGATCCTTTGCCGATCTTTATTTCGAGACTCTGAATCAGGAGCAGGGGGGATACGAGGTGCACATCGTCACCCCCATCCCCGGAAACCTGACCCGCTTCGTGGCCCAGAACAACCGCTACCACGTGATTCTGCGGGGTGTGGATGCGGGCGAAGTGGTGGAGCGCCCCTATGAGGTGAACGTGCTCAAGCAGGTCATTGACCCCTTTAAGGACCCCGAGTCCTATTATGCTTTGGCCCGGGACCCCGAGCTGAAGATCATCGTGTCCAACACCACCGAGGCCGGCATCTGCTACCACGGCGAAGACAGGATGGACGACTTCAGCTCCATGACCTATCCCGCCAAGCTGACCCTGTTCCTGTACGAGCGGTTCAAGGCCGGTCTGGACGGCGTGAATCTGATGCCCGTGGAACTCATCGACAACAATGCCGATGAGCTGTCCGCCTGCGTGTCCAAGTACATCGACCTGTGGAAGCTGCCCGAGGAATTCCGCCGCTGGAACGAGGAGCGTAACTTCTACTCCAACACGCTGGTGGACCGCATCGTGTCCGGCTATCCCAGAGACGAGCAGACCCGTCAGCACATGTGGGATCTGCTGGACGAGCAGGACGAGCTGATGAGCGTGGCCGAACCCTTCGGCCTGTGGGTAGTGGAGCGCAAGGGCGCTCTGGAGCAGTACATCAAGGAGGGACGCCACAACATCGACGTGGTGCTCACCGACGATGTGGGACCCTACAAAAAGCGCAAGGTGCGCCTGCTCAACGGAAGCCACACCAATCTGGTGCCCGCCGGCCTGATGCTGGGCGCGGAAACAGTGTATGACTGCATGCAGGATGAGACATTGTCTTCCTTTGTCAAGAACACTCTGGATGAGGAAATCATCCCCTTTGTGCCCGGCTCGGAGCAGTTTGCTGCCGACGTGCAGGAGCGCTTCCGCAACCCCTATCTGGACCATCAGTTGACCAGCATTGCCCTGAACAGCATTTCCAAGTGGCGCGCCCGTGTGCTGCCCAGCTTCAAGGATAACTATGCCAAGAACGGTGTCATCCCCAAGTGGCTGACCATCGGTTTCTCCTATCTCATGGC
Source organism: Oscillospiraceae bacterium (assembly GCA_015068065.1). Classification (GTDB taxonomy): domain Bacteria; phylum Bacillota; class Clostridia; order Oscillospirales; family Oscillospiraceae; genus Lawsonibacter. The sequence goes on from SVLE01000030.1 coordinate 17,412, forward strand.
GCTGTACGCCCGTGTGGAGGAGGGGGAGAACGGCTACTTTGCCAAGCTGCCCACCCGCACCATTCAGGTCATGGATGATAAACCCTATCTGGAGCACTTCGCCGGGGGCGGTTCCATCGAGGCATTTATGTCCGATGCTGATATCTGGGGCGAGAATCTGACCGCCTACGAGGGTCTGCTGAAGTCCGTGCTGACCAACGTGGAGAAGATCAACGCCGGGGAGTGTCTGCTGTGAAGAACACACTGACCATCAACGAAAAGGACAATGTGGCTGTTTGCCTTGCAGGCAACGACACCATTCCCGCGGGTCACAAGCTTGCCCTGCGTGATATTGCTGAGGGCGACTTTGTCATCAAGTACGGCCAGATCATCGGTCGGGCTACGCAGGAAATCAAAGCAGGGGAGTGGGTACACACCCACAATCTGCGCTCCCATCTGGATGAGGATGTGGAGTACAGCTACAATTTCTGTGCTCAGACCTTTCCCGCCGCAAGTCAGACCTTTCGGGGCTTTGTTCGCAAGGACCGCCGTGCAGGCATTCGCAACGAGATCTATATCATTCCCAGCGTAGGCTGCGTGAACAACGTGTGTCTGCGCCTTGCCAAGGCAGCACAGGAGTATGTTTCCGGCTCTCTGGACGGCATCTTTGCCCTGATCCACCCGTTTGGCTGCAGTCAGTTGGGACAGGATCAGGAAAACATCAAGCATTTGCTGTCCGCCATCGCACAGAACCCAAACGCCACCTATGTGCTGTTCGTGGGACTGGGCTGCGAGAACAACGGACTGGATGGTATCAAGGAGTGTCTGGCCAGTTGCCCCAATGACCACATCGCTTACATGAACTGTCAGGATGTGGAGGACGAGCACGAGACCGGCCTTGCCATTCTCAAGGACTTTGCGCGGAAAGCCGCTGTGCTGGAGCGGGAGGATGTGGATTTGTCTCAGCTATGCATCGGCCTGAAGTGCGGCGGCAGTGATGGCTATTCCGGTCTGACGGCCAATCCTCTGGTGGGCCGCATCTCCGACCGGGTGGTGTCTGCCGGCGGCAGCGCCATCCTGACCGAAGTGCCTGAGATGTTTGGCGCTGAGCAGCTGCTTATGGACAAGTGCGTGAGCAGGGATGTGTTTGAACGTTATAAGATCATGATTGAAAGCTTCAAACAGTCCTACATCGATCAGGGCTTCCCGGTGTACGAAAATCCCAGTCCCGGCAACAAAAAGGGCGGCATTACCACTCTGGAGGAGAAGTCTCTGGGCTGCGTGGAAAAGGCGGGCTCCACCGCCATTGTGGACGTGTTGGACTATGGCCAGCTGGTTACCCGGCAGGGCGTATCCGCCCTGAACGCGCCGGGCAACGACCTGATCGCGGCCACCGCTCTGGCTGCCAGCGGCTGCCAGATCGTGCTGTTTACCACAGGACGAGGCACGCCCTTCAGTACCTTTGTGCCAACCATGAAAATTGCTACCAACACCCCGCTGGCCCGGAAAAAGTACGGGTGGATCGACTTTGATGCCTATCCCATGGACGAAGATGCCCTGTTTGACCTGTTGTTGCGCACGGCCAACGGGGAATACGTCTGCAAGAGCGAGGATGTGCGTGAGATTGCATTCTACAAAACCGGCGTGACGCTGTAACGGAGGAGAAAAATATGCGAGTTGTGACATTTGGCGAAATCATGCTTCGCCTTGCCCCTAACGGGTATTACCGCTTTTTCCAGAACGATCAGATGCAGGCTACCTTTGGAGGTGGGGAGGCCAATGTGGCTGTTTCTCTTGCCAACTTTGGTGTGGACGCAGCCTACGTGACCAAACTGCCCGCCCACGCCATCGGCCAGGGCGCGGTGGATGCCCTGCGTGCCTTTGGTGTTGACACAAGCAAGATCGTCCGGGGCGGAGAGCGCGTGGGTATCTACTATCTGGAAAAGGGCGCTTCCCAGCGGGGCAGCGTATGTATTTATGACCGCGCTGGTTCCGCCATCCAGAAGGCTCAACCCTCTGACTTTGAGTGGGATGCCATCTTTGAAGGTGCGGACTGGTTCCACTTCACAGGCATCACCCCAGCGCTGGGTGAAAATCTGGTGGAAATCTGCGAGCAGGCCTGCAAGGCGGCTAAGGCCAAGGGAGTCAAAATCTCCTGTGATCTGAATTACCGTGGTAAGCTGTGGACTCGTGAGCAGGCCCGTGCGGCCATGACCCGCCTGTGCCAGTATGTGGACGTGTGCATATCCAACGAGGAGGACGCCAAGGACGTATTCGGGATCGAGGCAGAGAATACGGACATTTACGGCGGCAAGCTGAACCACGAGGGCTATAAGTCCGTGGCCAAGCAGCTGGCGGACAAGTTTGACTTTGAAAAGGTGGCCATCACCCTGCGCACCTCCATCTCCGCCAGTGACAACGACTGGGCGGGCATGCTGTACGATGGGGAGAATTACTGCTTCTCCAAGAGCTATTCCCTGCACATCGTGGACCGTGTGGGCGGTGGCGACAGCTTCGGCGCGGGTCTCATTTATGCCCTGTTGACCGGCAAGGACAGCCAGAGTGCGGTGGAGTTCGCCGTGGCGGCCTCCGCCCTGAAGCACTCTATCGAGGGTGACTTCAACCGTGTGAGCGTGGCCGAGGTGGAAAAACTGGCCAGTGGCGACGGCTCCGGCCGTGTTCAGCGATAAGGAGACACTTATGGATGTAATGAAACAGATGGAACAGCTGGGCGTTGTCCCTGTGGTGGTTCTGGACGATGTAAAGGACGCAGTACCTCTGGCAAAGGCCATGCAGGCCGGAGGTATCCCCTGTGCGGAGGTCACCCTGCGTACCGCCGCAGGTCTCAGCTCTATCGAGAAGATGCGTGAATTGGGGGATATTCTGGTGGGCGCAGGCACAGTGGTCACGCTGGACCAGTGCAAAAACGCCCTGTCTGCCGGTGCGCAGTTCATCGTTTCTCCCGGTCTGAACGCAAAGGTGGTTGAGTACTGCCTTGCCAATGGCGTGACCGTTCTGCCAGGCTGCGTGACCCCCACGGAGATCATGCAGGCTATGGAACTGGGTCTGGATACGGTGAAGTTTTTCCCTGCCAACGTGTATGGCGGCCTCAAGGCTATGAAAGCACTGGCCGCACCATTTACAGGCATTAAGTTCATTCCAACAGGCGGCGTGAGCGCTGAAAACCTGGCGGAATATCTGTCTGCGCCCTATGTGCGCGCGGTGGGCGGCAGCTGGCTGTGTGCCAAGGCAGATGTAAACGCCGGCGCCTTTGACAAAATTACCGAGCTGTGCCGGCAGGCGAGCAAGATTGTGGCTGAATAAAGAGAAAAATATGGAAAACAAAAGTCTGGAGAATGTACTGTGCCAGCCAGACATTGTTTTTTCACACAGAGTGGATTTATCGCTGTGTATGGCCATATTTGTTTCTGTCATAATGCCAGATGCCATTTTTTGTATATGGTGGACGGCAAAAACAAACCCCTTGGAAACGTAGTTGAACAGGTCCAGTAAAAACGGACAATGACAAAACACCCCCTAATGTAGGAAAATGAGAGTACTACATTAGGGGGTATTATCATGGGCAAGAGAAGCTATACACACACGCAAGTATTGCTGCCGGAG
>SVLE01000031.1 GCA_015068065.1 Oscillospiraceae bacterium
ATATCCACCCGGTCGTCATCATTGCCGTACTTGGGGAAGTCGCCCACGGTCTCAAAGTTCTCGATAAAGCCGTCCGCGTTGCGAATGGGGCGCACCTTGGCATACTTGATGGCGGACAGGGAGTCGGTGACCACGGAAAGGCCGGCCACGCCAAAGGCCATCAGACGCTCCACCACAGTATCGTGCAGGGCCATCTGGGTCTTTTCGTAGGCGTACTTGTCGTGCATATAGTGGATGACGTTCATGGTGTTCACGTACAGGCGCATGAGCCACGCTATATACTCGTTGTAGCGCTTCATCACACTGTCAAAGTCCAGCTCATCCCCCTCCATAACACCCATCTGGGGGCCGATGTGCATCTTGCTGGGCACATCATAGCCGCCGTTCAGGGCAATGAGCAGAAGCTTGGCCAGATTGCAGCGGGCGCCGAAGAACTGCATCTGCTTGCCCACCTTCATGGCGGACACGCAACAGGCGATGGCGTAGTCATCGCCATAGATGGGACGCATGATGTCGTCATTTTCGTACTGGATGGAGTCGGTATCAATGGACACCTTGGCACAGAAGCGCTTAAACGCCTCTGGCAAAGCGGTGGACCAGAGGATAGTGATATTGGGCTCGGGAGCGGAACCCAGAGTGTACAGGGTGTTCAGGAATCGGAAGCTGCTCTTGGTAACCAGGCTGCGTCCGTCCTCGCCCATGCCGCCCACCACCTCAGTGATCCACATGGGGTCGCCGCCGAACAGTTCGTTATATTCGGCAGTGCGCAGATGACGGGCGATACGCAGTTTGATGACAAAGTCGTCCATCAGCTCCTGAGCGCCCGCCTCGGTGAGCACACCGTTGCGGATGTCCCGCTCGATGTAGATGTCGAAGAAGGTGCTCACACGGCCCAGAGACATGGCCGCGCCGTTCTGCTCCTTGATGGAGGCAAGATAGGCAAAGTAGGTCCACTGAATGGCCTCCCGGGCGTCCTTGGCGGGCTGGGAGATGTCGCAGCCGTACATGGCGGCCATCTCTTTCATAAAGCCCAGGAAGGCGATCTGCTGGAACAGCTCCTCGCTGGCCCGGGCGGTCTCGGCGGTGAAGTCCTGCTTACCGATCTTGGCCTTGTCCGCCTTCTTCATCTCGATCAGATGGTCAACACCGTACAGGGCCACACGGCGGTAGTCGCCGATGATGCGGCCGCGGCCGTAGGCGTCGGGCAGGCCGGTGATCACATGACAGCTGCGGGCAGCGCGCATCTCGTCGGTGTATATGCGGAACACGCCGGTATTGTGGGTGGTGCGGAACTTGAACTCGTCCTCCACCTTATCGCTGAGCTTATAGCCGTAAGCCTCACAGGCCTGACGGGCCATGCGGATGCCGCCGAAGGGATTGACACCGCGCTTGAGAGGGCTGTCGGTCTGCATGCCCACGATCAGTTCGTTTTCCTTATCAATGTAGCCGGGAGCATAGCTGGTCAGAGAGGAGACGGTCTCGGTGTCGATGTCCAGCACGCCGCCCTTCTCCCGCTCCTGACGGAACAGTTCACGCACCTTGCCCATGACCGTTTCCGTCCGGTCAGTGGCCTTGGCCAGAAAACTCTCGTCACCCAGATATTCCTCGTAGTTGTTCTGAATGAAGTCGCGGACATTGATCTCGTCCTGCCAGACGCCGCCCTGAAAGCCGTTCCAGTTTGCATGAGTCATAGTAACATCTCCTTTAAAACAAAAAAATGGACAAACCAGCATAAACTGATCTGCCCAGACGGTCGGCTGCTTCGCCTTTTGCATTCCCCCGCGGTGATCCGCTGATCCGTCAGTCATGCAAAGGTTTTTTCTTGTGTCCATATTTTATCCTACTTGTCCTATTCTGTCAATCCCGGAAGAATGCACAAAAAACAAGGATTACCTCCCCCTCCACCGCACCACTGTCTCCTTTCCGGCATACATTGGGGCAGATACTACGAATAACGGAGGGTCGGTCATGCCGAATATTCAATACTTTCTCGGGGCCAATTCACCCCGGGGATTTTATTCCCTTTACGACCAGCTCATTCCTCTGGAGCGTGCAAAGGCCGTTTATATCCTGAAGGGCGGGGCCGGCTGCGGAAAATCCACCCTGATGAATCGGGTCGCCCGGGCAGCGGAGGACGCCGGTCTGCCGGTGGAGCGCATTCTCTGCTCCGGTGATCCGGCCTCGCTGGACGGGGTCGTTCTACCCACGCTGAAAACCGCTCTGGTGGACGGCACTGCTCCCCACGTGGTTGAGCCCAAGTATCCCGGCGTCGTCGAGCATTATGTCAACTTAGAATGTTGCTATGACAGCACATCCCTTGCCCCGCTTCGCCGTGAGATCATGGGCTGCATGACAGACTATAAGGCCTGTTATCATCGAGCTTACCGCTGCCTGGATGCCGCGGCACAGGTGGCACAGGACATCCGCGCTACCCTGCTCACCCCCGTATTGGAGGAAAAAATGCAAAAACGTGCATCGGGCATCCTAAACCGAGAAGTGCGCCGCAAAAAAGACGCTATGCCCGGGACAGTGACCCAGCGTTTTCTCAGTGCCATCACCCATGCAGGCCCCATGTCCCTCTTCCCAACTGCACAGGCTCAGTGTTCGCGAATCTATGAGCTGGCCGACAGCTACGGACTCTGTCACCCCATGCTGACCTGCCTGCTGTCCGGCATCACCGCCGCCGGCTATGATGTGGTGGCCTGCCCCTCCCCCATGGCCCCGGACCGGTTGGAGCATCTGCTGGTCCCACAGCTGAGTCTGGCGTTCCTCTCCACCTCACCCGCTGTGCCTTTCTCCGATCATCCCTATCGCCGCATCAGGCTGGATGCCATGGCCGGTACTGAAAATTTGCGCCGCAGCCGTCCCCGTCTGCGGTTCGCCAAAAAGGTCTCCGCCTCCCTCATAGACGAGGCTGTGGCCTCACTGGCACAGGCAAAGTCCATGCACGATGAGCTGGAGGCACTCTACAATCCCCACGTGGATTTCAGCCGGGTGGATGCGGTTGCCCGGGATATCATCGCCCGTATCTGCCCATAAAAGGAACGACCACCGTCATATTTGACGGTGGTCGTTTGACTGGTGGACCTGAAGGGGATCGAACCCTCGAACCTCACGGATGCGAACCGTGCGCTCTCCCAGCTGAGCTACAGGCCCAAATGCACGCTACATTATAAATCACCCATTCAAGTTTGTAAAGAGTCTTTTTCGCATAAAATTAAAATGAGCTGTTGATAATTTCCCGCTCATATAGTAAAATAATGCGGTAATGGCTTTCCCCGGTGCGGGGCAAGGCCGCACTAGTCGGGGAGTTAGCGGTGCCCTGTACCTGCAACCCGCTGCAGCAGGGATGAATCCCGGCCCCCGGACTTATACTGTATCGTCTGACCGTCTTAAGCAGCGATGATGGACCGGTCCCGCGCAACGGGATCCCGTGAACCGTGTCAGGTGGGGAACCAAGCAGCACTAAGCGGATCTTCCCGTGTGCCGCGGGGATGCCGTTTCTGAGCCGGCTGGGTCGGTAACGGGTATAGTATAAGCTTCAAAGGCCGGTGTGCGGTCTTGCCCTGGATCGGGCAACAAAAAACGGAGGCTGCCAATGCACCCTCCGCTTTTTCTTAGGAAGGAGCTTCTCCATGTATCAGGCTCTGTACAGAAAATGGCGTCCCCGCACCTTCGACGATGTGGTGGGACAGGCCCATATCACCGACACCCTCAAGCGACAGGTGGAGGGCAACCGTCTGTCCCACGCCTATCTGTTCACCGGCACCCGGGGTACCGGCAAAACCACCTGCGCCAAAATTCTGGCCCGGGCGGTCAACTGTGAGCATCCTGTGCAGGGCAACCCCTGCAACGCCTGCCCCGCCTGTCTGGGTATTGAGAGCGGTGCCATTCTGGATGTACTGGAGCTGGACGCCGCCTCCAACAACGGCGTAGATCAGGTGCGTGCCCTGCGTGATGAGGCGGTCTACACCCCCGCCGCCGTGCGCAAGCGCGTGTACATCGTGGACGAGGTGCACATGCTCTCCACCCCCGCCTTCAACGCCCTGCTGAAAATTCTGGAAGAGCCCCCGGAACATCTGATGTTCATTCTGGCCACCACCGAGCTGCACAAGGTGCCGGCCACCATCAAGTCCCGATGCCAGCAGTTCGCCTTCAAGCGCATCCTGCCCGGCGACATCACCCAGCGGCTGGGCTATGTTGCCCGGCAGGAGGGTCTGGATCTGACCGCCGATGCCGCTGCCCTGCTGGCCCGGCTGGCCGACGGTGGACTGCGCGATGCGCTGTCCCTGCTGGACCAGTGCTCCGGCGGAGGAGGGACTATTGACGAATCCCGGGTACTTGGCACCCTCGGTCTTGCGGGCAATCTGGAAACCGCCCGGCTGATGGAGCTCATTTCCGCCGGCGATGCCGCTCAGGCGTTGGAGACGCTGGACCGACTGTACCGGGCGGGCAAGGATGTCAGCAGCATGCTCAGTGAGCTTTCCGGTCTGACCCGGGATCTGCTTCTGCGGCGCACCGCACCTCAGGGTGCCGCCACCCTGCTGACGGGCGGTTTTGATGAAAGCACCATGCGCAGTCTGGGCGAGCGGTTTACCGCCCCCCGACTGATGCAGATGCTGACCCTGTTGCAGCAGACTCTGGCCGATCTTGGCCGCAGCACCAATCGGCGCACGGATGCGGAGCTGTGTCTGATCCGCCTGTGCGACATTACACTGGACGATTCTCTCACCGGGCTGACCGCCCGACTGGCCCGGCTGGAACAGCTGATGAGCTGTGCCGTCTCTGTCCCCGCCCCCGTTGCCGCTCCGGTAAAACCGAAGCCCAAGCAGGATGACCTCCCCCCCTGGGAAGAGGAGCGGCCTCCCCTGCCCCCTGAGCCTGAGGAGGCACCCACACCTCAAATCCCCACTCCACCCAGACAGGAAACATCCAAGCCCGAGCCCGCTCCTGCGGCAGCCAACGGCGAGTTCTGGCCCTCCTTCTGTGCCGGACTTCACGGGCTTGTCCCCCCATCCGCACACCCCCTTCTTACGAACGCGGCTATGGTCACCGGCACCTGGAGCAGCGGCGTACTCACTCTGTGGGTACGGGACGAGTTTACCAAAGCCCTCCTCAACAAGCCCGCAATCACCGAGGCCATGGCCAAAGCGGCCTCCACCCGCTTCGGTCAACCCACCCGCGTCGTCTTCACCATTGGCAAAGCCCCGGCACAGTCATCTGCCCCCGCACCCCAGCCCGCCCCGGAAGCAGACGCTCTGGATCAGCTGCTGGACTTTGGAAGTAAATTTGACAACATTGTGATCGAATAAGGAGATGTAACATATGGCAAAGGGATACGGAAACCGCGGCATGTCCATGGGCGGCATGGGCGGCGGTATGAATATGAACATGATCAAGCAGGCTCAGAAGATGCAGCAGGAGATGCTGCGCATGCAGCAGGAACTGGAAACCAAGGAGTTTCAGGGCACTGCCGGCGGCGGCGTGGTCACCGCCACCGTAACAGGCAAGCGTGATCTGAAGTCCGTGGTCATTGACCCGGATGCAGTGGACCCCGATGATGTGGAAATGCTGCAGGACATGATCGTGGCCGCGGTCAACTCTGCCCTCAAGGCTGCTGAGGACGATGCCGGCAGCGCCATGCAGAAGCTGACCGGCGGGATGAATTTGCCCTTCTGACCCCAAGCGCGGGAGTGCCGCAGGCATTCCCGCGTTTTTTCTCACACACCGCCCCGTGGAGGGATATCGATGGATAAAACGCTGTTTTTCTCCGCCATAACCAAATTTGTTCTGGGTCTGGTCTGCACCGCCCTGCTGCTTTTCGTCCCTGCCGGAACAGTGCATTTCCCCGGCGGGCAGTTGCTGATGTTCCTTTTGTTTGTCCCCATGTTCATAGCCGGTCTGGTGCTGCTGGCGGTCAATCCCGCGCTGCTTCGCAGCCGCCTGCAGGCAAGAGAAACCCAGCCGGAACAGAAAGCGATGGTAGCCCTGAGCGCTCTGATGTTCCTGTTCGGTTTCATCGCGGCAGGACTGGACTTCCGTTTCGGTTGGTCCGCTATGCCCTCCCCACTTCCCAGCTGCGCCGCTGTTCTCTTTCTTTTGGCCTACGCCCTATACGCCGAGGTGTTGCGGGAAAACACATGGCTTTCCCGCACCGTCCGGGTGCAGGATGGGCAGCAGCTGGTGGACACCGGACTGTACAACCTCATCCGTCATCCCATGTATGCAGCTACCATTCTGCTGTTTTTGTCCATGCCGCTGGTGTTGGGTTCATGGGTATCCTTTGAAATTTTTCTCTGTTACCCAGTTCTCATTGCCGTTCGCATTAAAAACGAAGAACAGGTTTTGGAAACACAGCTGACCGGCTATGCCGATTACAAGGTCCGGGTAAAATACCGGCTGATCCCTTACATCTGGTAACAAGGAGGGCTTCGCCATGAGCGAACTGTCCCAACTGAAGATCATCGCCCATATCCGCAGTGATTTTTCCGAAAAATTCGGCATTCCCCGCCAGAGCGGTCTGGTAGAGGAACTGAAAGCTGCCATCGTCTTTGAACCGGAGTTCCGCAACCCCGATGCGCTGCGTGGTCTGGACGGTTTCTCCCACCTGTGGCTCATCTGGCAGTTTTCCAAGGCAGTACGGCAGGAGTGGTCGCCCACGGTGCGCCCGCCCCGTCTGGGCGGCAACGAGCGCATGGGCGTCTTTGCCACCCGCTCCCCCTTCCGTCCCAATCCCATCGGGCTGTCCTGCGTGAAACTGGACCGGGTGGAACTGCACCCGGAGCTCGGTCCCATCATCCATGTAGTGGGGGCCGATCTGCTGGACGGCACCCCTATCTATGACATCAAGCCCTACCTGCCCTACGCCGACTGCAAGCCGGATGCGGCAGGCGGTTTTGCCAGTGCTCCCAAAGAGGCCACGCTGCAGGTCAGCTGTCCGGACGAGCTGCTCTCTCAGCTCCCCGCAGATCGCAGAGCCGCCCTGCTGGGCGTGCTGGCGCAGGATCCCAGACCCTCCTATCAGAACGACCCGGACCGGGAATACGGCATGGGCTTTGCCGGCTTCAATGTCCGGTTTACCGTGCGGGAAAATGTTCTCACGGTACATCTGATTCAACCTGAATAAGATGAAACACCCGGTCAATCGATCGGGTGTTTTTTCTGCATGCCCAGACTGGGACTTGTATTCACAAAACGAATTTGTTATAATAATGTGTCTTGTTATAGAAAGGGGGGCCTTGTGTGAATAAGAAATTATCTCACCTTCTGGAGCCCAGTTTCCGATTATACTTTTTCTGCCTGATGCTCTTTGCTCTGGTATCGGTGTTTGTTGACCCGTTTCTGGCACTGGGTGAGGGCGTGGTCATTCTGCTGCTGTTCCTGTATTTCCGCCGCAGCGGACGCCGCCGCAAAAAGGAGATCAGTAAATATATCGATGCACTGACCGGCAGTGTGGACGTAGCCACCAAGGACAGTATGGTCAATTCCCCTCTGCCCATGCTCATCTTCCGTCCGGAGCGGGATGAGATCATCTGGAGCAACGAACGTTTTCTCCAGCTGACCGGCGAGCGGGAGCATATGTTTGACGCCAAGCTCTCCGCCGCCGTCCCCGGTTTTGAGACCCGCTGGCTGATGGAGGGCAAAATCGAACATCCCGGCGAGGTCACGCTGGGGGACCACCGTTTTCTGGTGTTCGGCCATCTGGTGCGCACAGGTGAAAAGGGCAGCGGTCTGCTTGCTACCACCTATTGGGTAGACGTGACCGACTACTCCCTGAGCCGTGACGAGCTGCAGGCCACCCGTCCCATCGCCGCTGTCCTGCTGCTGGACAACTACGAGGATCTGATGAAGAACCTCAACGAAAATCAGCGTTCCTTCCTGCTCAGTGAGATCAATGACCGTCTGGACGCGTGGAGTGCCCCCGCCAACGGACTGCTGCGCCGTCTGGAGCGGGACCGCTACCTGTTCATTTTCCAGGAACAGCATCTGCCCGCCTTCCTGGAAAAGAAATTTGAAATTCTGGATCTGGTCCACGAAGTGGTCAACCCCAACGGCATTGCCGCCACCCTGTCCATTGGTGTGGGCAAGGACGCCGAAACCTTCCAGGAGCTGATGCAGTTTGCCAACCTGTCCATCGACATGGCCCTGTCCCGGGGCGGCGATCAGGCTGTCATCCGCAACCGCTTCAACTTTGAATTCTACGGCGGTCGCTCCACCGAGGCGGAAAAGCGCACCAAGGTAAAGAGCCGGGTCATGTCCAACGCTCTTTCCTCTCTTATTTCCGACTCTTCCCGGGTGCTGGTCATGGGCCACAAATTCCCCGACCTGGACTGCTGCGGCGCTGCCGCCGGCGTATGCGCCATCGCCCGCAAGCTGGGCGTGCCCGCCCATATCATCCGGGAACTGGGCAACCACCCCTCCAAGGCCATGGCCGACAAGCTGGCAGAACTGCCGGAATACAACAACCGCTTCATCGTTCCCCAGGAAGCACTTGTGATCGCCGATTCCCGCACCCTGCTGGTGGTGGTGGACACCAACCGTCCGGAGCAGGTGCAGGCCCCGGAGCTGCTGGAGTCCTGCAACCGTGTGGCCGTCATCGACCACCACCGCAGAGCCGCCACCTATATCGACGGCGCTGCGCTGAACTATCACGAGCCCTACGCCTCCTCCGCCTGCGAGCTGGTGTCGGAGCTGGCCCAGTATATTCTGGACCCCGTGGACCTGCTGCGCACCGAGGCGGAAGCCCTGCTGGCCGGCATCGTGCTGGACACCAAGAACTTCACCCTGCGCACCGGCGGACGCACCTTTGAGGCCGCGGCCTTCCTGCGCCGCTCCGGTGCCGACACAGGCGAGGTTAAAAAGCTCTTCCAAAACGATTTTGATGATACCGTGGCCAAATACGCTCTCATCCAGAACGCCAGAATCTACAAGCCCGGCATCGCTATCGCCGTGTCCGACCGGACCGTAGGAAGGGTCACCGCCGCGCAAGCCGCTGACGAGCTTCTGAATATCATGGGTATCGGTGCCTCCTTCGTCCTGTTCCCGGACGGGGACAACGTAACCCTCTCCGCCCGCTCCATTCTGGATAAGGTCAATGTTCAGGTCATTCTGGAAGCACTGGGCGGCGGCGGAAATGCAGCTGCTGCCGGCGGGCAGGTGACCGACAAGAGCCCGGGCGAGGTCCTGCAGGAACTGGAGGCGGCCATCGACCGCTATCTGGAAGAGTAATTCCATTCGACCACTCTAATCAAACCAACCACATAAACGGAGGATATTGTTATGAAAGTTATTTTGCAGCAGGATGTAAAGGGGCAGGGCAAGAAGGGCCAGCTGGTAGACGTGTCCGACGGCTACGCCCGCAACTTCCTTTTGGCCAAAAAGCTGGCCGTCCCTGCCACACCTGAAAACGTCAACACTATGAAGCAGCAGGAGAAGGCCCGCAAGGCTCAGGAGGCCGCTGAGAAGGCTGAGGCCGAGGCTTTGTCCAAAAAGCTGGAGACCATCACCGTTAAAGTGGCCGCCAAGGCCGGTGAAGGTGGTCGTCTGTTCGGCGCCGTCACCTCCAAGGAAATCTCCGAAGCCCTGAACGCCCAGTTCGGTCTGAACATCGCCAAGGCCAAGCTGGTGCTGGAGGAGCCCATCAAGGCCTGCGGCGGTTACAAGATCAAGGCCAAGCTGGGCTACGAGGTCATCGGCATCGTCAACGTGATGGTGGTCGAGGCCTGAGCATCAACCTATCACTCCTAACCAAAAAGGAGGTTGTCTTATGCCTATGCAGGATGAAGAACTGCTGTTGCGGCAAATGCCCCACAGTGTAGAAGCGGAACAGGCCGTTCTGGGATCCATTCTCATCGACGAGCGCTGTATCCCTCAGGTCATTGAACATCTGCGCCCGGAGGACTTCTATCTGCGTCAGAACCGGGAGATTTACGAAACCATTTATTCCATGTTCAGCTTTTCCGCCACCATCGACCCGGTGACGGTGCTGGAACACATGCGTCAGAACGGCGTATATGACGAGAATAATTCCCGCAGCTACCTCATTCAACTCATGGATACCACCCCCACAGCGGCCAACGTATCCGAGTATGTGGAAATCGTGCGGGATAAGGCTCTGCTACGCCGTGTGGCGGAGACCGCAGGCGAGGTCAGTTCTCTGGTACAGGAGGGCACCGGTACCGGCCACGATGTGCTGGAGGTGGCCGAACAGAAGATCTTCGCCCTGCGTCAGGGCCGTGCTGCCCGTGGCCTGACCCCCATTTCCTCCGTCATTCTCAACGTCTACGACCGACTCAATGAGCTGGCCGCCAGCGACAGTGCCGTCCCCGGCCTGTCCACCGGCCTTTCCGATGTGGACCGGGCCATCTCCGGTCTGAACAAGTCCGACCTGATCCTGCTGGCCGCCCGTCCCGGTATGGGTAAGACCTCCATGGCTCTGAATATCCTGCTCCACGCGGGCAAATATTCCGGCAAAAGTGTGGTCTTTTTCTCTCTGGAAATGAGCCGGGAGCAGCTGGCCATGCGTCTGATCTCCAACGAGTCCTTTGTGGACAACAAGAAACTGGTCACCGGCAAGCTCAACGAGGACGACTGGACCAAGGTGGCCGCAGCCGCAGCCGCACTGAATCAAACCCGCATTCTGATCGACGACGACCCCTCCCTGTCCGTGGCGGATATGAACGCCAAGTGCCGCCGGGTGGAGGATCTTGGCCTTGTGGTCATCGACTACCTGCAGCTGATGCAGTCCGCCGGCGGCCGCTCCTATTCCGGAGAGAACCGCCAGCAGGTGGTGTCCGACATCTCCCGCGCCCTGAAAATCATGGCCAAGGAACTGAACGTTCCCGTTCTGTGCCTGTCCCAGCTGTCCCGTGCCAATGAGAGCCGCAGCGACAAGCGCCCCATGCTGTCCGATCTGCGTGAGTCGGGCGCCATCGAGCAGGACGCGGATATCGTTATGTTCCTCTACCGGGAGGGCTATTACGAAAAGGACACGGAGAACCACAATCTGGCCGAATGTATCATCGCCAAGAACCGTCACGGCGAGACCCGCACCGTAGAACTGCAGTGGCTGCCCGAATATACTACTTTCTCGGGCATCGACCGCTCTCACGAGGAATACTAATGGCCGGTCAAACGCTCCCCGGGGCCGAGTCCCTGTGCCGGGAACACCGCATGTTCCCCAAAGGCACTCACGTGCTGTGCGCCGTTTCCGGCGGGGCGGACTCAGTGTGTCTGCTCCACTGGCTGTACGGTCTGCGCACCCAATGGGGCTTTACGCTGACCGCCGCCCACTACAACCACAAACTGCGCGGGGAAGAATCCCGGCGGGACGCGGACTTCGTGCGCTCCTTTGTGGAAACCTGCTGTCCGGATATCAATCTCATCATCGGTTCCGGAGACGTAGCCGGGCAGGCTGCCCGGAACAAAAAAGGCATTGAAGAGACCGCCCGAGACATGCGCTATGCTTTTCTGCAGGAAACGGCGCAACAGATCGGCGCAGACGTTATCGCCACCGCCCACAACGCCGAGGACAATGCAGAAACCGTGCTGCTCCACCTGCTTCGGGGCAGCGGCCTGCGGGGTTTGACCGGCATTCCGCCCCGGCGCGGCAATATCGTACGTCCCCTGCTGACCACCCGGCGCACCGATATTGAGGCATATCTGCACCGCTACGGCCTGCCCCATGTGGAAGACAGTTCCAATGCAGATCAGCGTTTCACCCGCAACCGGGTCCGGCATCAGCTGCTGCCGCTGCTGGAGGACCTGCAGCCCCGTTTTGTTGACCACATGGCTCAAACGGCCCGGCTGCTGCGTTCAGACGAGGAATATCTGACCCGTCAGGCACAACAGGCTCTGGGCGAGGCAGAGGAGCTGTCCGCGGGCCTGCGCGCCGATGCCGAATCTATCGCCTGCCAGCCAGACACTTTGGCCGTACGCATGGTTCGGCTTTTGCTGGACAAGCTGAATGGAGACGGCGGAAACTGCACCTCCCAGCATTTGCTGGATGTGGTTGCCCTGTGCCGTAGCGATGACCCCTCCGCTCAGATCAATCTGCCCGACGGGCTTGTGGCCCGCAGAATTTATAACCAATTGGAACTGGTTTATGACGAGCAGACAGACTCGTGGTTGGAACAGGCGTTACCCCTGCCCGGAAAAGTAAGCCTGCCGTGGGGCATGCTGATCATCCGGCGATGCATTTATCAGGGTCAGGCACAACGGGAACTTGAATTTTATCTGTCCTGCGACAAAACGGAGCACGGGCTGACTGTCCGCCCCCGATACACCGGAGATCGGCTGACCCGCCCGGGCCGCACCGGTGGCACCTTAAAAAAGATACTCATTGACGAAAAAACGCCTCGACATATGCGCAATTCCCTTCCTGTTCTGGACAGCCGCGGAACTGTAGCCGGGGTGGCCGGATTGGGTCCGGACACTGCTTTTGTCCCCCAAGCCGACGAAGAATGCTGGCATATCCTCTGCATTCCCAACACTTCTTACACACAGAAAGGAAGTTTTCAACATGATGGAACATGACATTCAGGAGGTCCTGTTTTCTCAGGAACAGCTGGATCGGCGGGTAAGTGAGCTGGCCGAGCAGATCAACCGTGACTACGCTGACAAGGAGATCCTGCTGGTCAGCGTGCTACGCGGCTCTTTCATCTTCATGGCCGATCTGGCCCGCAAGATCACCCGCCCCTGCCGCATCGACTTTATGTCCGTCTCCTCTTACGGAAAGGGCACCTCCTCTTCCGGTCAGGTGCAGATCACCAAGGACCTGTCCGAGGACATCTCCGGCCTGCACGTCATCGTCATTGAGGACATTCTGGATTCGGGCAATACCCTGAGCTATCTGCTGCGCATTCTGGAACAGCGTCACCCTGCCTCCATCCGTTTGTGCACCCTACTGGATAAGCCTGACCGCCGCAAGGTGGAGGTTGCCGTCCACTACTCCGGCTTCACCATCCCCGACGCTTTCGTGGTGGGCTACGGTCTGGACTACGCCGAGCGCTACCGCAACCTGCCCTATATCGGCATTCTCAAACCGGAGGTCTACTCCTGATAAAATATCTGCCGCGGCTGCATTTGCAGCCGCGGCATTTTCACAGTCGCTTCAATTCGTTCCAGGTCTCCTGGATGATCTTTTGCGGCAAGTATACTTTGGCCAGCTCCATCAGCTGCCCCAGCGTCAGGGAACGGCCCGCCGCCAGCATCGGATGCTTCATCCACTTGCCGAAACGCTTTTGAAACACCGCCCGGGACCGCTCATCGTCCAGCAGTTCTCCCACCGTAATTTTGTTGTTTCTCAGATCCAAGGGATCACCTCCCCTATACTCTATGCCGCTCACAAAAATTTTTTACTGGCTGCCACGCAAACGGATATTCTCTCCGCTTTCGGGCATACTGACAGACGGAGGTGTGAAACATGAAAAACAACGACAGTATTAAGTGTACCGTTACCAACTGCGCCTACCACAGCAAGACTCAGAACTACTGTTCTCTGCCTGAGATCCAGGTGGGCTGCTGCTGCGGCAATGTCACCGACTGTGAGGGCACCGAATGCGCCTCTTTCCGTCTGGAAGGCAACGGCACTCACTAACCAAAAAGAACGGCGGATGCAGATGCATCCGCCGTTCTTTTATGTTACGTTCAGTCCGTAGAATCCCATCAGCGCCATGGCCATAAGTCCCGCCGTGATCAACTGGATGGGCAGCCCCCGAAACACCTTGGGGCAGTAATCGAAACTTGCCTGATCCTGCATGCCGGTGAAGATGACCAGCACCCCCAGAACACCCACACCGCTGGCCAGTGCGTACAGCAGGCTCTGGCCCAGCGAATAGCTGCGCAGGTTAATGAGGAAGGCTACGCCCAGCACCGCACAGTTGTATACTACCTGGGAAAGGTACTCGTTCAGATTGCGGTGCAACACCGGGAAGAACAGCCGCAGTCCCTGCCGCACCAGTTCCACCGATCCCAGAACCAGCAGCACATAAAACAGAATGCGCAGATGTTCCACTCCAAAAAACTTCAGCACAAAGGTGTTTACCAGCCAGGACAGCAGAGCCGTGACCACCATCACCAGCGTGATGCTGACACCCATGCGCCAGGCACTTTCCTCCGTCAGAACGGTCTTCCCGGGCCAGCTCATGCCAAGGCAGCGAACCAACACCATATTCTCAGCAAGGATGGCAATCAGTACCAAGCCAATCATGTGGATCATTTCTGTCTCGCCCTCCTTACACGTCTCCGGTCACAAAGTCCACTTCACCGGCATCCAGCCGTGCGGTGATGTACAGCGCTTTATTCACTCCGGCCGTAATCGCCCGGCAGGTATCCGTTGCTCCACTGATGGCATCCACCGAGTTTCTGCCCTGATCGCGAACCGTACCGGACAGGCCCACATAGTTTTGCAGATACGCCTGCTCCACAGCCTGACCACCGATAACCGCGTGCTCACTGTGGTCGGTCACGGTCACACCGGTCACCTCACCGTTTACATCCACACCAACCACCATGGTGATCACGCCACCAAAACCCTGTACTTCCACCTCTACACAATAGCCCACCAGTTCCTCGGCATTGTAACCGGCCAGAATGCTCAGGGCATCCTCCGAAACATAGGGGGTCTGCGTGGCCATGGTGGCTGCAGGCATCACCTGGTCCAGCAGTTCCTGCCGTTCCCGGTTTTCACGAATAGCGATAGTCTGGCTGGTTGCCCGGTACACAAGGCCCACGCACACCACCGCAGCAAGGATGAACCCGCCCAGGCAGGCCGCGTTTCGACCCCAAGCCCGGATACGGTCCAGGTTTCGCTCCCCGGGCATGATTCCCTGCTCTCCCCGTTCCTTTTTCGGCGGCAGCGTGGGGCGCAGCTTAGCCAACCGCCCCAGCAGCCAGCGCAGCCACAGCTTTGTTTCTGTCAGGGGCGGAATACCAAATCGCCGGGGCAGTCCCACCCGGTCCAGCAGCCACACACAGCAGTTCATGGTCAGAATAGCAAAGCCCACACCGTCCGGATAGGAACCAAAATATCGCAGCACCACCGTCAGACAACCACAGCCCACGCCGTACAGCATCTGACCCCGGGGGGTTACCGGTGAGGTTGCGTAGTCCGTAGCCATAAAGATGGCGCCCAGCAACAATCCGCCGCTGAACAGGTTGCAGGTCATCCACTGTACCCCCGTGGCCTGCCCCTGCGGGAACAGGAAAGTCAGCACTGCCACCGTACCCAAAAAGGCACCGGGAATCCGCCAGGATATGACTCTGCGGCACAGCAGATACACTCCGCCCAAAATCAGCATGAAGGAGGCGGCTTCGCCCATGGCGCCGCCGTGCTGTCCAAGCAGCATCTGCTGCAGCGTCAGATCGGGCATCTTGCCCAGATGGAGATATGCCATGGGTGTAGCGGTACTTACCGCATCCACCCCGATGACACTCTGCCGGTCCAGCGCAGCTGCCCATGTTGTCATCATCCCCGGGAAAGACAGCAGCAGCATACGCCCTGCCAGCGCCGGGTTCATAAAGTTCTTGCCCAGACCGCCATAAAACTGTTTGACTACAATGATGGCAAAGGCTCCGCCCAGCACCGGTGCCCAGTAGGGCACGGTAACAGGCAACGTCATGGCCAGCAGCAGACCGGTCACGCAGGCGGACAGGTCTCTGATAGAAGACGGTTTTTTCGTCCATCTGCAGTAAAGCCACTCAAAGCCCATGCAGGAGATCACGGACACCGCAGCCAGCACCAGCACACGGAAGCCGAACAGAAATGCTCCCAGAACCAGTGCAGGAGTCAGGGCCACCAGCACGTCCAGCATAATGGTATCCACCGTGATCCGGTCCTTGACCCGGGGAGAGACTCCCATTGGTTCATACATCCGGCTCATGGTCTTACCTCCCCGTCCGCTGTGTCCCGCTCCACAATCTGATCCGCCTGCTTCATCCGCTCCACCAGCGGGATGTGAGAGGGACAGACATAGCTGCAGCAGCCGCACCCCAGGCAATCCTGGGTATGCAACCGGCGCAGTTCCCGCACGTCCGCCCCCAGCTTCAGTTCCTTGTCCACCAGCAGGGGCATCAAATGCATGGGGCAAACAGACACGCAGCGGCCACAGCGAATACACTCGCGCTGTGCCTGCTGTTTGTCCCACTCCCAGTCCAGCATACAGACCAGACTGTTCATAGACTTGATTACGGGAGCATCCAGATCCTTCTGCTCCAACCCCATCATGGGACCGCCCACCAGCATCAGCTCGGGTTTCTCCTTGAAGCCGCCCGCCGCTTTGATAAGTTCACTCATCTGCATGCCCACCGGCACCCACAGATTTCTGGGCCGGGCCACTGCCGCACCGGTCACCGTGACCACCCGGTGGGTCAGAGGCAGTCCCTTGACCACTGCTTCATAGACGGCGAAAGCCGTTGCTGCGTTGAACACCACGCAACCCACATCCACAGCCGCTTTACCGGGAGGCACCTCCCGGCCCGTAACCGACTTGATGACCTGTTTCTCTGCCCCCAAAGGATAGCGTGAGGGAACGGCGCACACACGCCCTGTCAGGTTCAGCCGCTTTGCGGTGCGTTCCAGTACTTCGGCCGCGTTGAGCTTGTTTCCCTCCACAGCAACGACCGCATCGGCCGCACCCACCGCTTTCATCAGCAGGCGCAGACCCACCAGCACACCCTCGCCGCGTTCCAGCAACAAACGATGGTCCGCCGTAACATAGGGCTCACTCTCAGCGGCGTTGATGATCAGCACATCCACCCGGCCACGTGTCCTTTCCAGCTTGTCCGCGGTTGGATAGCCTCCGCCGCCCATGCCAACCACGCCGGCTAACCGGATGCGGCGAATGATCTCTTCCGGAGAAAGGCTCTCGTAATCGTCACAGCTCTGACCACACTCAGGCCAGCGTGTCTGCCTGCCGTCGTTGCGGATCACCACGGCCCGTTCCTGCTCTCCCCAGGGATGGGGCCGGAGTCCGATCTCCTCCACCTGCCCGGAGATGCTGGCATGGATCAACATTCCCTCCTGGTTTGCGCCAATGGGCTGTCCCACGCAGACCGTATCACCCACCGCAACCAACGGCTCACACGGCTCACCCACGTGCATATTCAAAGGAATGACCACTCGCTCCGGCTCTGTCTCGGGTACGGCCAGCGGCTTACGCCGTGTTCCTTCTTTCCTTCCGTCCAGATGGACGCCTCCGAAAATCAAATGTAACATTGTCTCTGTGTGTCCCCCCTTGGCGCACGGGATATTCTTTTCCCCTGCACCGGGCAAATATCGCAGATTTGAGACCTGTTTCGTCTCAATACGCATGTTTCTTCAAATATATACTATAATCCACCGGGGCGGTTCTGTCCAGTTTTTCCTTGCAATTTCCGTGGTAAAAGGGCAAAGAAATATCCCTGCACCGGGGCAAGGCACAGGGATATTTTGGCATTAAAACATCGTTTCCATGGGCAGCATCACACGGAATTCCTCCCGGTTTCCCTGCTGGCTCATGCGGTCCAGCAGCCCGGGCAGCAGATTTGCGGTGGCCATACTGTCATCCAGCGTCACGCGCACTGTTCTGCTTCTGGTGCCGATCCCGCGCAGGATGCGCTGGATGGCCGCTGTCGTGCGCTCGTTGCTGCGTGGGATCCCATTCACCGTCTCACGCCAGCAGGCCCAATTCTCTTCCTCCAGCACCTCCCTCTGTTCCTCCGGTGCAAGAGTCCCGGTAGCCGCGGTACGGGCGATATGGCGCAAAAGTTCGTTCCCTTTCTCCATTCGGCTCAGGCTTTCCTCCGCAGCCTCGCCATCTGCCAGCAGGCCAATGCCGTGTCCGGAGCCCACCACACGCCGCACCAGATCATCCTGAGCGACCAGCTGCTCGGAAGAGAAGAAAAAGACCCCCCGGCTGTCCTTCCGCTCCAGTGTGTCCAGAATGCGTTCCAGCCCTTCCCCCGTTTCACAGCGGAAGCCCAGACAAATCTGTACCCGGGCCTTTGGCTGCTCATCCTCGTTATCCTGAGGCGGTTTTGGATCGTCGTCCACTTTGGGCGGGTCTACTGCAGGAGGCTTTGGGTTGTCCGCCGGCTGCTGGCTGCGCAGAAATTCCTGCAGGCTGCTGGCCATAGGCACGCTGGCCGCATCCATAAAGTCCGCATCGTTGAATCCTGCGGCCTCGCTCCTGATTCGAACCAGATAGCCATACTGTGTGTAATTATACGAGTCCTCCAGCCCGAAAAAATTACACACCTTTTCCACCGGCAGATAAATGCGCCCGTTGCGGTTAACCGCCCGGGCGGAGATGCTCTGTCCGGAATGATGGTCATAGGCCGTGCCCTTGGTCAAATCAAACACCAGCATCTGCTTCAGGGAGTACAGGGTGACGGTGTTGTTGGTACTGCTCTGGCTGCAGTAAAGCCCCAGGTCCACTCCGGTGACCGTGTTGTCAAAGACCGACGCGGGCACATAGAGCACGCCGTTGACCCAGGTCGGCATGGTGTCCATGGACAGGGGCAGCAGCTTGAGGTTGACCGCGGTAAAATACACGTCACCCACATTGATGGCCCGGACCGGGAGCATGGAAAAACACAGGACTGCGGCACACAGCAGTGCCATCAGCCGTTTTTTCATACCGCAGTTCCTCCTTTCCCGCTGTTGCTGTTGATTTTAGGATTATACCATATTATAATAAAAAAAACAAGAAGCGCCCGGCGCGCCTATACAGATAAAAGGAGCGACCAGAAATGACCATCGTCTACAACTCCAAAACCGGCCACACCCGCCAGTACGCCGAAATGCTGGCCAAGGCCGCAAAGCTCAAGGTATATCCCATGCAGGAGGCTCTGTCCGTCCTGCCGGATCGGGAACCCGTTGTGTTCCTCGGCTGGATCATGGCCGGCCATATCTCCGGCATCGATCAGGCCGTGCGCCGTTGGGATGTGCGCTGTGCCGCCGCCGTTGGCATGAGCCCCGCGGGCAAGGATATTCTGGCTACTATCTCCAAAGCCAACTATGTCCCCAACGCCCCCATCTTCTACCTTCAGGGCGGTTGGGCACCCAAAAAGGTGGGTTGGTTCCAGCGCCGCGCCGTAAACGCGGTCACCCGTGGCACCCGCAAGGCTTTGATCTCCAAAACCAACCGCACCGAGCAGGAGCAGGCCTATTTGAATATGCTTCTGCGAGGCGGCAGTTTTGTTGAGTATCAGAGCCTTAAGCCCATTCAGGATTGGCTGGACGCCAATGGATAACATGCCCGTTCTTCTGGTCTATGATGACCAAAACTATGACCCGGACTGGCATCGGCATGTGCGCCACGCCGTGCGTAGCATCATTGTGCGGGACAATACCGTTGCTATGGTGAAAAGCCGCACCAAGGGCTTTTACCAGTTCCCCGGTGGCGGCATCGACCCCGGCGAGACCCATGAGCAGGCCCTCGCCCGCGAGACACTGGAGGAAGTGGGTCTGAACGTCATCCCCGGCACCATCCGCCCGTTAGGTATCGTAAAGGAGATCCGCGCCTCCCAGTTCGCACCGCAGACCATTTTCGATCAGACCTCCTACTATTACTTTGCCGACGCACAGGACGAGGTGCATACTCAGATTCTGGAGGATTATGAGAAAGATCTGGGCTACACGCTGGAATGGGTGGATATGAACAAGGCCCGAGGGGTCAATTTGCACTTGTGCCGCACCCATCACTATAAATCCAAGTTTGTGCTGCGGGAAGCGGAAATTTTAAATCTGCTGCTGAAGGAACACTCTCTTTGACCGGGAGCATTGGAAATACCGTCCGCTTGACAAGCTTCGCGTCAAGTGATATAGTACCCATGTTAAATCGGCTTTGACGGAGACGAGACCGCAGAACACTCCCAGAGAGGGGCGCATTTGCTGCAAGCACCCTGTGTGAACGGCGGTCGGTACCACTCCCGAGCTGTCTGCGAGGAGCAGACCGGTGCTTTCCCGTTACAGAAAGTCACAAGCGGCAGGATGTTACATTCCTGCAAGCAGGGTGGAACCGTGGAGTATATTAATGCTTCACCCCTGAACACTCAGGGGTGAAGCATTTTGTTTTGCCCCCAACATTGGAAAGGAGCAATCATTATGTCCGAAGAAAACATCTACACCTTTGAAAATCCCGAGTACCGCAAGACCTATTGGCATACCTGTTCTCACGTGTTGGCTCAGGCCATGAAGCGCCTGCACCCGGAGGTCAAGCTGGCCATCGGCCCCTCCATCGAAAACGGCTTCTACTACGATTTTGACACCCCCCGCCCCTTCAGCCCCGAGGATCTGGAGGCGCTGGAAGCGGAGATGCGTAAAATCTGCAAAGAAAAGATCAAGCTGGAGCGCTTTGAGCTGCCCCGCAGTGAGGCTCTGGAGCTGATGAAGGACGAGCCCTACAAGGTGGAGCTGATCAACGACCTGCCCGAGGATGCCACCATCTCCTTCTACAAGCAGGGCGAGTTCACCGATCTGTGCGCCGGCCCCCATCTGGATTCCACCGGCCGCATCAAGGGCAACGCCATCAAGCTGACCTCCGCCACCGGCGCCTACTGGCGCGGCGACTCCAGCCGCAAGATGCTCCAGCGCATTTACGGTGTGGCCTTCGCCAAGAAGGACGATCTGGACGCCTACATCGCCGAGCGCGAGGAGGCCCTCAAGCGCGACCACAACAAGCTGGGCCGTGAGCTGGAGTACTTTACCACCGTGGAC
>SVLE01000032.1 GCA_015068065.1 Oscillospiraceae bacterium
GGCTTGGTCGTGGCGAGGTGTGGCGCGCTCTTCGATGTGTTCAGGATGACCTGAGGACGCTTGACGAAGGGGAGAGCTTCATCGGAGCGGGTGAAAGCGACAGAGTTCTTTACCGTGGGTGGATGGATGAAGATGCAGACAACCCCCAGCGCCGCCTGTTTAACTACGTCGGAGGTGGACGGGTTACCTGTAAGCAAACGGCCCGCAATTACCTGAGGTGGCGGGAGGCGGGGTTGAAACAGCTGCTTCGATACGCTGAACAATACGGCGATAAAGTGGCGCTGCCTCTTATGGCACACGGGTGGTTGTTGGATTTGGACGGATACGACCCCAAGAACTGGTTGGATTATGAGGACAAGATGAAGCTCCGTGAGGAATTGAACGCATTGTTGGAAGAACACCTTGGCCAGGAGTTTGAGGGAGCGAAGCCGCTTCCTCTGTGCCTGAATATTTCGGAAAAACTGGATGCTTTCTCTGAGCGTCACCATGCGAATACGAGGGAGATTCTTGGTGTTGTGGCGCTGAACAGACAATTTGAGTTACTAGGAATCCCGTTTGAATTTGTGAAGCTGGCACAGAAAAGCGGCAAGCAGCGGTATGTGCTGAAGGAACGTGGATGATAAGCGGCTCGCATACATGAGAAATGGGCGCATAGATTAAAAAGAAAGGAGGGACCCGCGATGGAGAAGCAGGTTCAAATGAAGTGCATCTATTCAGATAAAAACACCATCGATGAGATTTTGCTGTCTGCATTTCGGTCTTTTTTAGATCGAGTGGTCGGCGAAGAGGATGAGCATGTGGCGTAAGGGCGACAGCCTGCTGCTTTTCCCGGGGCAGCGGCATGTATTTAGAGATTAGAAATCCTGAGGAATACCGGGCTGCGCTGTACGTTCGTCTGTCTAAGGAAGATGAACAGTTGGGTCCCTCGGAGAGTGTGGTCAATCAGCAGTCTCTGCTGCAGGAATTTGTGGTCCGGAACCGGCTGTCGGTCTATGAGACCTATATAGATGATGGCTGGTCCGGCACCAGTTTCGAACGGCCTGCATTCCAACGCATGATCAGCGACATTGAAGCCGGCAGGGTCAACATGGTCATCACTAAGGATTTGTCCCGACTGGGACGTGACTATATCTTGACTGGCCACTATATGGAACGGTACTTCCCGGAACACCAGGTACGGTATATCTCTCTGTTGGATGGTATCGATACCGGCATAGAGTCGGTGTCCAACGACATCACTCCCTTCCGGGCAATCATGAATGACATGTACGCCAAGGACATTTCCAAAAAGATTAAGTCTGTTAAGCACGACAAACAGCGCAAAGGACAGTTTATCGGTGGAAAAGCTGCCTACGGTTATAAAATGCATCCCACGGTAAAGAACAAAATCGTGGTGGACGAACAGGTCGCGCCCGTGGTGCGGCGAATCTTCCGCATGGCACTGGAGGGAGTGAGCTGCCGACAGATTGCAGCGCGGTTGAACGAGGAAGGGGTGCCCAGTCCTGCGGTTTATGCAGGGCTGACGATTGCTAGACCCGGTCCATATACCGGTCTGTGGAGCAGTGAACGTGTTACGGAGATGCTGCGCAACGAGGTGTACATTGGTAACATGGTCCAGGGTCGGACGGTGAAGATCAGCTATAAGTCCAAAAAGTGCCGTAAGCAGCCGCGGGAGGATTGGGTGGTGGTCAATAACACTCATGAGCCGCTGATCGACCCAGAGACATTTCACAGAGTAGGAAGAATGATTGACAGCCGCAGGCATACACGCAGTCGCACCTATGACTTCTTGCTGAAAGGACTGATCTTTTGCCATGAATGTGGTCATCCGCTTGCGGTGTTGAACCGGAAAAATGCGGCTGGGGAGGATGTACTGTATTTTGTCTGCCGTACATATCAACGGTTTACCAAGGCGAAGGTATGCACCAGTCATTCCATCAAGGAAAAGACGGTTACCGATGCAGTGATCGACAAGGTGAGAGAGGTGTGCGAAGCATATCTTGCTCCGGAGCGCTTGGAACCGATTGCCAAGGAGGCGGTGGAAGCGGCAGGGCAGAGAAGACAGTTAGAAACCGCTATTCTGTCAGTGAGAGGAAAGGTAGACTCCTTGACAGCAAATTTGGACAAAATGTATCTGGATCGGTTGAATGGATTGCTGGCGGAAGAGGATTTCAGCCGCATTTATCAAACGATTAAGAAGCAGCGCAGTCAACTCGAAGTGCGGTTGAAAGAACTGGAAGGGGAGAGGAAGGAAGACGTTCCTGCACAGGAAAGGGCGAAAGATCTGGTGCGTCAGTTTTTGGACAGCGCAGCCACGAATCGTGAGCTTTTGGTTAGCCTCATTGAGCGAGTGGAGCTGACCGAGGACAAGCAGATCATTATTCGGTTCCGGTTCAGGCAACTGGAGAATGTAACCTGATAGACGAAAAGAAGGCTCTCGATTCAGATCGAATCGAGAGCCTTCAATTATAATAGTGTGTAGCTTGTTTTTTTATGGGGTACTCTTGACATAGGAGAGGAGAGATGGCTAAATAGGTGTACGGACATGAAGTTTGGATGCAATCACTTACATTAAGCGCGGCGAACAGTATCGCGCATTGAAAAGAAGGCGCTGAAAAAGCTGGAGGAGGCGATGGGAGGATATTGATGTGAAATAATTAACGAAAAAACGTGAAATTTTTAACGGATTTGATGTAGGTTGTGCAAATATGACAATTCGACAAAACATGGCTTGCTTTTTTGTTAGAATATGCTATAATGAAACTCGGAAAAGAAATGCCCTAGGGCATTTCCCGTTGCGGACACGCAACGGGGAAAAACAGATTGGAGGAAGAAACATGAAGAAGAAACTCGCACTGATCCTGACCGGCGTTATGATGCTGGCGTCCCTGGCTGCCTGCGGTACCAAGGGTGAGCAGAACATCACTCTGGCCACCGGTGGTACTTCCGGTACTTACTACGCCGTAGGCGGCGTTCTGCAGAACGTCCTCAACGACAAGCTGGCCCTGTCCGACCTGACCGTGGCCTCCACCGGCGCTTCCACCGCCAATGTGAACATGATCACCGACGGTGAGGCCCAGATGGCCATTCTGCAGTCCGACGTTATCTCCTACGCCCACACCGGCACCAACACCTTTGCCGAGACCGGCGCTGAAGACAACGCCCTGTGGGTCGCCGGCCTGTACAACGAGACCGTGCAGATCATCGCCACCCCCGACATCACCGACGTGTCCCAGCTGGCCGGCAAGACCGTGTGCATGGGCGACGTTGGCTCCGGTACCCGCATCAACGCTGAGCAGGTTCTGGCCGCTTACGGCATGACCGCTGACGATGTGAACGCTGTTGCCGGTTCCTTCCAGGACGGCGTGGACGGCATCAAGGACGGCCGCATCGATGCTGCTTTCACCGTTGCCGGCGCTCCCACCACCGCCATCACCGACCTGGCCACCAACAACGAGTTCAGCATGATCTCTCTGACTGACGAGGCTCTGGCCTACATCGCCGAGAACTTCCCCTTCCTGGTTCAGGATAACCTGCCTGCCGGCACCTACAACGGTATTGATGAGGAGACCAAGTGTGTCGCCGTTCAGGCCGCTCTGGTTGCTTCCGAGGACGTGTCCGAGGACGTGGTGTATGAGCTGCTCAAGGCCATGTTTGACAATGCCGACTCTCTGAAGGCCGCTCATGGCAAGTTCGAGTATCTGGATGCCGAGTACGCCTCCAAGGGCACCGTGCCTCTGCATCCCGGCGCTGAGAAGTACTACAAGGAAATCGGCGTGATCAAGTAATTTGTGAACGTACACATTTCCAAAGGAGTAAAAGCGGTCGCCGCGATAATATTGATTATCGCGGCGACCCTTTTTGCGAGTGCATCAGATCCACAGCACTACCTGACGCTGCGGGAGCGCAACTCGGGCGATCTGATTGCCCGCTATCCCATGGAGGAGGGTGACCGCTTTTCCGTGGAGTTCAAGCACTCGGTCAATCTCAGTCCCCTGATCGATGTCTATGAGATCGTGAACGGGGACATTTATGTGGAAGAAACCATTTACTACCACTTTGGCGCCGGGGTCCAGACCCAGCTCAACGAGGGGGAGACCCTGACGTACAATGAGGACGGTGCCATGGTGGTGGGCAACATTCACCAGAAGCGCAATAACATGCTCTACATTGTGGGCACGGTCTACGACCATATGCTGACGGTGAATGGAGAGGTGGTCAATCTGCGCCAACTGTGCGGGCGCAACGGAAATGTCCTTTTCAACTATGAGTTCCATTGGTTCTAAACTATATAAAGAAGGAGGAATTTCATATGTCTGACACTGAGAAGAAAGTCAACACTTCTCCCGAAGTGGAAGTGGGCAGTGCGGCGGACGTGGACGCGATCATGAAAAAATATGACCGTGAGTCCAATACCCGTATCTGGACCGGCACTCCCAAATTCATCCTGCGCATCCTGATGGCATTCTTTGCCCTGTGGCTGATTTGGGCAAATATGTTTGCTACCTTTGACAACCGCTATTACCGGCCTATCTTCCTGGGCTGTGTGATCATCGCCGTGTTCCTGTTCTACCCCATCAAGAAGGGTATGACAAAGCCCAACTACGTCCCCTGGTATGATATCCTGCTGGCTGCCGTTGGCTCGTTCTGTTATTTCTTCTATGCGGCCAATCTGGAAGCCATCGACCAGCTGGGCACCCGCATTACCCGCGGTTTCGTGGTGGGCGGCGTTCCTCTGCTGCTGGTGTTTGGTATTGTCGGTATTCTGGTTCTGGTAGAGTGCTGCCGCCGTGTGGTAGGCATTCCCATTCTGGTGGTGTCCGGCGCGTTTGTGCTGTATGCATTTATCGGCGCGGGCAAGTCCCTGAATCTGGTGGTGTACAACCTGTTCTATACCACCACCGGTATCATCGGCACGCCCATTGGCGTGTGCTCTACCTACATCGTTCTGTTCGTCATTTTCGGCGCTTTCCTTGAGGCCACTGGTATCGCAGCGTTCTTTATCGACTGCGCCAACGCTCTGGCCGGTGCCGCTACCGGCGGCCCCGCCAAGGTGGCTGTTATCTCCTCCGCTCTGTGCGGCATGGTGTCCGGCTCCTCCGTGGGCAACACCGTGACCACCGGTTCCGTCACCATCCCCCTGATGAAGAAGACAGGCTATCCCGGCGAGTTCGCCGGCGCGGTTGAGGCTGCCGCCTCCACCGGCGGTCAGATCATGCCCCCCATCATGGGCGCGGCCGCCTTCCTGATGGCGGAGATGACCAACAACTCCTATTCCTACATTCTGGTCCGGGCTATTCTGCCTGCGGCCCTGTACTTCACCGGCATCTTCCTTATGGTCCACTTCAAGGCCAAGAAGATGGGTCTGCAGGGTCTGGCCAAGGAGGATCTGCCCAAGGCTAAGGAGATCCTGCCCAAGATTTATCTGATCCTGCCTCTGGTGGTTCTGGTGTACATGATCATCGACGGAAAGACCATGGCCGCCGCCGCGGTGTACTCCATCCTGTACACCGTTACCGTGTGCTTGATCAACCGGGAGAGCGTATTCTGGAAACGGTTGGTTCTGACCATTCCCCTGCTGCCTATGCTGGTGCTTACCTTTGCTGAGGATGCCACTGTGGCTTTCCTGAATGCCAACTATGCGTTTATGGACGGCAACCGCATGCTGCTGTTCGGCACGCCAATCAAATTCTCCACCGTGATGATGCTGGTCTACATGGTGCTGACCATCATCACCCTGACGGTGAGCAAGGAAAACCATCATCAGCTGCCCACCTTTGTGGATGCGCTGGAGAACGGCGCCAAGAACAGCCTGTCTGTGGCTGTGGCCTGCGGTATCGCGGGCATCATCGCCGGCGTTGTTACCATGACCGGCCTGGGTCAGGTGCTTATCTCTGCCATCGTCAGCATTGCCGGTGACAAGCTGATCATTGCTCTGCTGCTGACCATGCTGTGCTGTATCGTTCTTGGTATGGGTGTTCCCACCACCGCCAACTACGTGATCATGGCTACCACCTGTGCTCCCATTCTGGTGTTGGGCATGAAGATGAATCTGATCGCTGCCCACATGTTCGTGTTCTACTTCGGCATTGTGGCGGACATCACGCCCCCTGTGGCTCTGGCTGCCTATGCCGGCTCCGCCATCGCCAAGGCACCTCCTATGAAGACGGCCTTCAACGCCACCCGTCTGGCGATTGCCGCCTTTATTGTGCCTTATATCTTCGCCTTCAACGAGGCCATGCTGTTCATCGACACCAATGCCTTTGAGGTTATTCAGGTAGTCCTGTCCTCCTTCATCGGTATGTTCCTGGTGGCCTCCGGTTTGATGGGCTACATGACCCGGGACCTGAACTGGCCCATGCGTTTGATCTGCATCGTCGGCGGCCTGTGCCTGATCATCCCCGGTACTGTCAGCGATGTGATCGGTATTGCCGTCCTGGTCTCCATGCTCGCCATTCAGTTCTGGCAGAACAAGAAGATCGCTGTGGCTCAGTAATTTTACAGCGCAATCAAACACCGGCACGCTGCGGCGTGCCGGTGTTTTTATGTCCGGACAGACACATCTTGATTTTTTGGTCATAGACTGGTAAAATGGGTTGAAATTTGTTGGGAGGTCTTGCTATGGCCCTGCTTACTGAAGTTACCATTGACGGTATCGCCCTTTGGGTGGTACTGCTCATTTGTCTGGGCGTGTTTCTGGCGGGCCTCATGGACGGCATCGCCGGGGGTGGCGGCATCATTTCTCTGCCCACTTATCTGATGGCCTTTCATGGGCTGCCCTTTTACTATGCCTTTGGCACCAATAAGCTTTCCTCGGGGCTGGGCACCATCTTCTCCACGGCCCGGTTCATCAAAAACGGCTATGTGGACTGGCGGCTGTTTACGCCATCCATCTTTTTGGCTTTGCTGGGATCCTCGGCGGGCACTTGGCTGCAACATCATACTCCGGATGTAGTGCTCAAGTACATGTTGTTGGCTGTGCTGCCAGTGGTGGCCGTGGTGGTGCTGCGGGGCCGGCAGTGGCCGGACGAGCCGGAACCCATGGAATTCAAAAAACAGGCTCTTATTGTTTGGGCGGCGGCACTGGTTATCGGGGCCTATGACGGTTATTACGGCCCCGGGACTGGGACGTTTCTGATGATCGTGCTGATTCGCTTCGGAAAGCTGGATACCAGAAAAGCGGCAGGCGGTGTGAAGGTTATTAACCTGTCATCCAATTTGGGAAGTCTGTTCACGGCCATCACGGCGGGGTATGTATATTTCGGTGTGGGTCTTATGGCGGCGGTGGCCTCCATGGCGGGTCACTATATGGGGGCGGGTCTGGCCATTAAAAACGGCAGCAGGATCGTTCGCCCTGCAGTGGCGCTGGTGCTGATCCTGCTTACGCTGAAGGTGGGCAGTGAACTGCTGTTCCCTGAGTTCTGGGGCTGATGGCAGTCGAAAAAGTGGTAAAACCACTTTTTCGAGAAGGAAGCGGCCTGCTGCAGTGCACTCTTCGTCCGCCGAAAGCGGACAACTCGCACGTTTGCAGGCCGAGATGTGTTTTCTCCGATACACCTGTCGCCGGAGAAAACAAATTGCAAATTTTTCGCCGCTGCGGCGGCGAACTCTGCGAGGCTTTTTGAGAAGTTACAACCGGTACGGCACATTGCCGTACCGGTTGTTTTTGCGTGTGCGGGATTGTATTTCGGATGAAAATAGTGTATAATACTAAAACCCTAAGGTGATGGGACATAAAGAAGAACGGAGGAACTCTCCATGAAAAAACTGTTGAAGCTGCTGGAACGGGACTGCACTATGCCCCGGGATCAGCTTGCCGTTGCTGCGGACATGACCGTGGAGGAAGTGAACGCGGCCATCGACAATCTGGAACAGAATAAGATTATCCGTGGTTATCAGGCGCTGGTGGACTGGGATCAGGTACAGCCTGAGGCGGTTACCGCCCTGATTGAGGTTAATGTCACACCCCAGTCCGAGGCCGGCTACGACCGTATTGCCGAGCGCATCTACCAGTATGAAGAGGTGGAGAGCATGTATCTCATGAGCGGCACTTATGACATGACTGTCATGATCTCCGGGCGTACCCTGCGTGAGGTGGCTGAGTTTGTCAGCAACCGCCTGTCTACGATCGAGGGCGTCACCGGTACCGCCACCCACTTTATCCTCAAGCGTTATAAAGAGCAGCACCTTGCCTTCCAGAAACGGAAGAACAAGGAAGAAAGGTTTGTTTTTGAATGATGGACTACAGCAAGATCCTGAACCGGCGCATTCAGAATATTCCCCCCTCCGGGATCCGCAAGTATTTTGACCTGCTGGGTACTATGGAGGACGGCATTTCTCTGGGAATCGGCGAGCCGGACTTTATCACCCCCTGGCACATTCGAAATGCCGGCATCCAGTCGTTGGAGAAGGGCTACACAAAATATACGCCAAACGCGGGCCTTTCCGATCTGCGCAAGGCGATTTCTGACTATATGAAGCGCCGCTTTGATCTGGACTACGCACCCAACGGGCAGATCCTGGTCACGGTGGGCGGTAGCGAAGGACTTGACCTTGCGTTCCGCTGCATTTTGGAGGCGGAGGATGAGGTCATCATCCCCACACCGTCTTTCGTGTGCTACGGACCTCTGGCGTCCATGACCCACGGCGTGCCGGTGTATGTGCAGACCAAGGCTGAGAACGAGTTCCGCCTCACCGCCGAAGAGCTGCGCGGGGCCATTACGCCCAAAACCAAGGCGGTGGTGCTGCCGTTTCCCAACAACCCCACAGGCGGAATCATGGGGCGGGAGCACCTGGAGGCGTTGGCCGAAGTGCTTCGTGGTACGGATATCATGGTCATCTCCGATGAGATCTATGCCGAACTGACCTATGGGCAGAAGCATTTCTCCATGGCCAATATTCCCGATATGTACGAGCGGACCATCGTGGTCAACGGTTTTTCCAAGGCTTACTCCATGACGGGTTGGCGCATGGGCTATCTGTGTGCGCCCAAAGAGATCGTGGGAGCCATGACCAAGCTGCATCAGTACGGCATTATGTCTGCGCCTACTACCAGCCAGTATGCCGCCATCGAGGCCATGAAAAACGGCGACGGTGATATCGCCCAGATGAAAGAAGAGTACAACGCACGCCGCCGCTTCCTGCTGGAGGGCTTCCGCAAACTGGGCCTTGAGTGCTTTGAACCCAAGGGTGCCTTTTATATGTTCCCCTGCATCAAATCCACGGGCCTGACCAGCGAGGAGTTCTGTGAGCAGCTGATTCGCAAAGAGCGGGTTGCCGTGATACCCGGCTCGGCCTTTGGCCCGGGCGGCGAGGGATTCGTGCGAGCCTGCTACGCTGCGTCCATGAAGGATCTGGCGGAAGCGCTCAGACGTATTGAGAGTTTCCTGAACCAATTGAAGAAATAAAGTCAGAAAGAGAGACGGAAAACATGAATGTTGTTTGTTTGGATATGGAGGGCGTTCTGGTCCCTGAAATCTGGATCGCCTTTGCCGAGGCCAGCGGCATCCCCGAACTAAAGCGCACCA
This sequence comes from Oscillospiraceae bacterium, assembly GCA_015068065.1. Lineage (GTDB taxonomy): Bacteria > Bacillota > Clostridia > Oscillospirales > Oscillospiraceae > Lawsonibacter. Next base: position 9,528 of record SVLE01000032.1, read on the forward strand.
CCCGGGATGAGCCGGACTATGATAAGCTGATGCAGTGGCGTCTTGGCATCCTGAAGGAGCACGGGCTGGGCCTGAAAGAGATTCAGGCTACCATTGAAAAAATTGATCCTCTGCCCGGGGCCAAGGAGTTTCTGGACGAGCTGCGCTCCATCACTCAGGTTATCATCCTCAGTGACACCTTTGAGCAGTTTGCCACGCCCCTGATGAAAAAACTGGACTGGCCTACCATTTTCTGCAACACCCTTAAGGTGGCCGATTCCGGTGAGATCACGGGCTATCAGATGCGCTGCCCCCAGTCCAAGCTGACCACCGTGAAGGCGCTGCAGTCCGCCGGCTTTGACACCATCGCCGCCGGTGACAGCTTCAACGATCTGGGCATGATCCGGGCTAGCAAGGCGGGATTCCTCTTTAAGAGTACCGATGCCATTAAGGCGGACAACCCCGATCTGGGCGCCTTTGAGGAGTTTGACGACCTGCTGACTGCCATTAAAGCCGCCCTGTAAGGGGAAAGGAGTTTTCGTTATGTTTGAAAAACTGCCTTTTAAGCCTGCGGATATCCTGTTGCCCCGGGACTGTGACATGACCCGTTGGTGTGTGGTGGCCTGTGACCAGTACACCTCTCAGCCGGAATACTGGCAGCGGGTTGCCGACTTTGTAGACAAGCAGCCCTCCGCACTGCGGCTGATCCTTCCGGAAAGCTGTCTGGAAGGCCCCAATGTGGAGACGGATATCATGGAGATCAACAACACCATGAGTCAGTATCTGCGTCAGAATCAGTTTGTCACGCTGCCGGAAACGCTGGTTTATGTGGAGCGCAAACTGGACGATGGTAAGGTCCGTCGCGGCATCGTGGGTATGATTGATCTGGAGCAGTATGACTATGAACCCGGTTCTCCCGCCCTGATTCGAGCCACAGAGGGTACTGTGCTCTCCCGTATCCCGCCCCGTGTGGCGGTGCGGAAGAACGCACCCATCGAGCTGCCCCATGTGATGCTGTTGTGTGATGATCGGGAGGGGACAGTCATGCCCCCTCTGGCCGAACAGACTGAAAAGATGGAACAGGTCTATGACTTCGACCTGATGGAGCGGGGCGGACACATCACCGGATGGAAGCTTGGACGGGAACAGCAGGAACTGCTGTCTGCGGCCCTGAATAAGCTGGCCGACCCCGCCGTGTTCCAAGAAAAGTACGGTGTGGGGGATGACGTGAGCGTGATGCTCTTTGCGGTGGGTGACGGAAACCACTCTCTGGCCACCGCCAAGGAATGCTACGAGCGGCAGAAGACGATCACCCCGACCGAGCAGTGGGCCACGCTGCCTGCCCGGTATGCTCTGGTAGAGCTGTGCGATCTGCACGACGAGTCCTTACAGTTTGAACCCATCCACCGTGTGGTGTTTGGTGTTAATCCGGACGAACTGCTGACTGACCTGAAGAACGCTTTCCCCGGTGCATATGAAGGCAAGGGAGAGGGCCATGTGCTGACCTGCGTGACCCGCAGCGGAAAGATCGATATCACCGTTCCCAATCCTGCCGCCCAGCTGGCGGTGGGTACCCTGCAGGGCTTTTTGGACGAGTGGCTGAAGGGTCGGAAGAACGTGGGTATTGACTACATACACGGAGAAGACGTGGTGGAGGAGCTGTCCCGCCGTCCGGACGCCATAGGCTTCCTGCTGCCTCCCATGGGCAAGGAGGAACTGTTCCCCACGGTCATTCATGACGGTGTGTTGCCCCGCAAGACCTTCTCCATGGGCCATGCCCATGACAAGCGCTTCTATCTGGAGGCAAGAAAGATCCGCTGAAAACGGAGGTGAGCGCCGTGCTGCCAATCACGGTACAGGCACCCGCAAAACTGAATCTGACGCTGGATGTGCTGGGTCGCCGGGAGGACGGCTATCATGATCTGCGTATGGTCATGCAGTCGGTGCAGATGGGCGATACCCTGACACTGGAGCTGGGCAAGGGCGAAGGCATCCGGGTAAAGAGCAATCTTGGCTTTCTGCCCTGTGACAGCCGCAATTTGGCTGCCGCCGCCGCGCTGGCTTTCTGGAAGGAGCGGGGCATCGAGCCCTATCCGTTGGACATTACGCTGGAAAAGGTGACCCCCGTATGTGCCGGACTGGGCGGAGGCAGCAGCGATGCCGCCGCTGTGCTGCGCGCCATGAATGAGATCCACGGCACGGGGCTGAGTTTGGAGGAACTAGCTGTCATAGGACAAAAGGTTGGCTCCGATGTGTCCTACTGTGTGCTTGGATGTACCGCCCTCGCGGAGGGAAAAGGAGAAGTACTTACCACCCTTCCTGCTCTGCCAAAGTGCTGGGCGGTGCTGTGTAAGCCGGATTTTTCCGTGTCCACGCCCGCTTTGTTTGCGCAAATCGACTCGGTGCGCCTGCGCTGCCGTCCGGATACGGAGGGGGTGCTGCGGGCGCTGGACGAGGGTGACCTGGCTGGCGTAGCCCGAAGGCTCTATAACGTGTTTGAGGACGCCCTGCCCGAGCGCTGTGCGGCCAAGGTCAATCAGGTCAAACACGTTCTCATTCATCATGGGGCGCTTGGAGCCGCCATGAGCGGCACCGGCTCTGCTGTGTTCGGCCTGTTTGAGAAGCAGGCAGAGGCGCAAAGTGCCTATGAGGAGCTGCAGACCCTCTATCACGAAACTTTTCTGACACAAACGGTATAAAAATCCAAAACACCGTCCAAACTATAGACAACTACGTTTGGGCGGTGTTCTTTTATGAAATATAAGTTAAAACGGTGGGAAGTGGCATTGCTGACTGGTTTTGCGGTGGCACTGCTGATGGGGGCATGGCTGGACCGGGAACAGGCAGCGCTGGCGGACAGAGTGATTCGCCTGCATGTGATTGCCAACTCGGACAGCGAGGCGGATCAGGAGCTGAAGTATCAGGTACGGGACCGCATCCTGACTGAAGCTGCTGCCCTGTATCAGCCCGGAGATGGTTTGCAGCAGGTGCGCCGCAGCATGGAGGACAACCTTGCCATGCTGGCCCGGGCAGGCCGGGAGGTGGTGGAGGAGCAGGGGTACGACTACCCTGTATCTGCCAGTCTGGAGCGCACGTGGTTTCCCACCAAAAAGTATACGGATTTTGCCCTCCCGGCCGGCAACTATACCGCCCTGCGTATCGTGGTGGGGGAGGGAAGAGGAGAGAATTGGTGGTGTGTGGCATTCCCACCCCTATGCCTGGGCTCAGTGAGTGAAACGGTGGACGAGGCCGCCGCCGCGGGCAATTTCACGCCTGAGCAGGTGTCTCTTATTACCGGAGAGAGCGGTGGCTACGTGATTAAATTCAAGGCCATAGAGCTGTGGGAAGAATTTAAGAAGATGTGGGAGTAAAGAAGAAACCCGGCACGTTGTGCCGGGTTTTGGTTTTATTCAACATTGGTCTGCCGCCGCAACAGAGACAGGGGCGGTACAGCTTTGGGCAGCTGCATTTTGAACTGCATCTGGGGTTTTCTGGGTTCGGTGAGAGGATTGCCGTCCATGTCCATCATCTCGGGTACGGTGAAGGACACTGCCGGGGTATCCGGCCCGATGACCTCCATGGCATCTCCCGCGGCAAACTTGTTGCGCAGGGACAGGGTGGCAAGGCCGTCGGGGGTGCAAGCCTCCACCACCGCGCACACCTGCCAGTCCCGGATGTACCGGGCATCCTCGTAAAACTGGCCGGGATGGCCAAAGTAGAAGCCGGTGGAGTAGTGCCGGTGGCTGACCTTCTCCACCTCGTCCCGCCACACGGAATCAAGGGAGTGTCCTGCTGCCGCCGCGTCGATGGCGTGGCGGTAGGCGGAGGTAACGATGGCGGCATAATAGGCGGACTTGGCACGTCCTTCGATCTTCAGGGAGTCCAACCCCGCATCCATCAGTTCCTTCACATGGTCGATCATGCACATATCCCGGGAGTTCATGATGTATGTGCCCTTTTCGTCCTCGAAGACGGGGAAGTACTCCCCGGGACGCTTTTCCTCCATCAGCGCGTACTGATAGCGGCAGGGCTGGGCGCAGGCACCACGGTTGGAATCCCGGCTGGCGTCGGTCATATAGTTGGACAGCAGACACCGTCCGGAGTAGGATACGCACATGGCACCGTGGACAAAGGCTTCAATCTCTAGCGTTTTAGGCGTTTTGGCCCGAATCTCACGGATCTCATCCAGAGACAACTCGCGGGCAAGAATGATCCGGCTTGCGCCCAGATCATGCCACGCCGTGGCGGACTGGTAATTAACGATGCTGGCCTGCGTGGAGATGTGTACTTCCACCTTGGGGGCGTGGCGCTTGGCAAGGGAAAGAACACCTACATCGGCGGCGATGATGGCGTCAACTCCTGCGTCCTGTATGAACTCCAGCCAATCCGGCAGACGGGTGATTTCGTCATTTCTGGGCATGGTGTTGCAGGTGACGTGAACCCGCACGCCCTTTGCATGAGCCAGTTTTACCGCTTCGCGCAGTTCCTCCGGGGTGAAGTTGCCGGCAAAGGAACGCATGCCAAAGGAGGTGCCGGCAAGATATACCGCGTCCGCACCGTAGGCCAGTGCCATGCGCAGCCGTTCCATATCTCCGGCGGGAGCCAGCAGTTCGATTTTTTTCTCAACCATAAATCTCTCTCTTTTCAAGCAGAATTCTGCCCGGATGCCCAAGGACATCCGGGCAGAACGCATTATTTGTAGAGGTTCTGAGTATGCATCCAGTTGAGCATACTGGTGTAGTCCCGGAAGAACTTGTGGGTGCCGTTGTCGCCCAGTGCGTAGTAGTAGTTTCCGGTGTTGTCCGGATTCAGCGCTGCCTTAATGGAGGCAAGGCCCGGGTTGGCGATGGGAGCGGGGGGCAGACCCGGGTACTTATAGGTGTTATAGGGAGAGTCGATAGCCTTGTCCGCTTCGGTAGGTGTTTTACCCGTGAGGTAGTACAGGGTGGCGTCGATCTGCAGATAGCCATTGGTGCCCGCGGCGGCGTTGGGGTTCTCCAGACGGTTGTAGATGACGGAGGCGATCTGACCACGGTCTGTGCCGGAAGTCTCACGCTCGATGAGGGAGGCTACCGTCAGGTACTGGCGCAGGGAGTACTTGCTTTTGGCCACCTGATCCCGCATTTCATCGGTGTACTGGGCGTCAAAGTTCTGCAACAGCTTATTGATGACATACTTGGGGTCGTGGTTGACATAAAATTCGTAGGTATCGGGGAACAGGAAGCCTTCCAGTCGGTTGGGATCGCCCAGAGGGATATCCTGCAGGAAGGAGAAACCGTAGTTGTAGTTGGCGGCGTAATGCATTAAATCATCCACACCGGCCACACCGTTGTTTTCCAGCAGCTGGAAGGTCTGCGCCAGAGTATAGCCTTCGGGGATGGTCACTTCCACGATGACCCTGCTGTCGGAGTTGTAGCCCATTCCGGATACAAGAGAACGGAAGTCCATGGTGGTGTTCAGATTGTAGGCACCGGGCCGCAGCTTCGTTTCTGCATCGGTCACGGAGCAGAATGTTTTGAACAGGAATTTGGAGTCGATCAGCCTGTTTTCCTCCAACAGCTTGGCCACTTTGTTCATTTTGGCTTTATAGGTGGTTTGGGTGCTGCCGTCCTCCTGCGGTTTCTTTTTGATGGAGAAATAGTCTTCTGACAGGACGATGGTGGCGGTGTGTTCCGGTTTGTTCAGTGCCAGCACATCATTGGCAGCGATCCAGCACAGGGCGGCAAGGACCACAGAGACGCCGATGACGCACACGATATACAGCATAGCGAAGCCGGCAGCACGACCGGTGCTTCTCCGTCGGCGTCGGCGTCGGGGGGGGCGGTTTTCCTGAGACATATGGGATCAACTCCTAAATTTCACTTCCGGAGCGGAACCACGGACAGGGTTGCTCCATAGTATGGGATGGTACGGCACCGCGGGTGGCAACGCCCGGGTGACTATTAAAATGAGGTGAAGTTACATGTGTTGTGGTAACAACGGTTGGGGCGGAAACAGCTGTCTGTGGATCATTATTCTGATCATCATTCTGTTCTGCTGCTGCGGCAGCGGCAACAGTTGCGGGGGCGGCGGCAACAACTGCGGCTGCGGCTGCGACAACGACTGCGGCTGCGGCAACGGCTGCTGCTGATGTCAGAGCGGGGCTTCGGCCCCGCTTTTACTTTGTGTGGATGACTTCAAAGGGTGTGACGACAACATCTACCGGATGATCGTGGGGCTCGGCAGGCAGTTGATCCTGCAGCAGCGACTGGCGGCACAGACCCACCGTGAAACCGTGATAATTGGTTAGCCAGCGGTCGTAGTAGCCGCCCCCCATTCCAAGTCGGAATCCAAGTCGGTCATAGCACAGGGCGGGCACAAGGACAAGGTCGATTCTCTCAATCTCAACAAGGGGACAACCCTCGTCCGGTTCCAAAATACCAAAGGGGTGCTTGACCAGCGGACGGTCGGGTTGGTATTGGTGGACCGCCATTTGTCTGCCGGGCAACATACGGGGCAGGCAAATACGTTTGTCCCGTGCTAACAGGGGAGCGAAGAGGCGGGCAGTGTCCGGTTCGTTACCCATACCGCAGAAAAGAAAGATGGTTTGTGCCTGTGCTGTTTCCGGCAGAGAGAGAAAGGCGGGAAAGAGAGTGTCATCCTCTGCTGTACGCTGCTCGGCAGGCAGGCCTGCCAGCTGGTTGCGGATCTGTGCGCGCAGGCGCGCCTTTTCCTCAGCCGTAGTAGTAGACACTGTCACAGACTTTTTGGGCTTTTTCAGCACCCTTAAGCACTTCAATCAGCTTGAAGCCGAATGTAAATGCGGAGCCGGCGGCCTCGCCGGTGATGATGTTGCCGTCCACCACCACGTGCTGGCCATGGGCGGTATCAGCGCCGGTGAGCTGATCCAGCATGGAGGGGTAGCACACGGCTTTTTTGCCCTCGAGATAGCCAAGCTCCGCCAGAATGGTGGGGGCTGCACAGATGGCGGCCAGCTTGATGCCTTTTTCGTGTGCCTGACAAATCAGATCCATGGCAACGGAGGAGGCCTTGATGGCGTCCACGCCGCCCAGACCGCCGGGCAGGAAGAGCAGCTCAAGCTCGTCAACATCCACATCAGAAACGGCACAGTCGGCCTTGACAGTGATGTCGTGAGCGCCGGTGATCTCCATGCCGTCAACACCGGCCATGCAGACAGGGATCTTGGCCCGGCGGAGCATATCGGCAGGGACAAGGGCCTCGGCCTCTTCAAAGCCGGTTCCCAGCAGAATACATACCATAACAAAACCTCCTGAAATAAATGAGAGTGAAGTGATCTTACAACAGGGGGGAGACCAAAGACCAGATCTGGTTGTGGATATCCTCGATGGAGCGCAATTTTCCGTCCTCAACACAGGGGATGACCGTCCAGCCCAGCACCTTGGCCGCCTGCAGAGCGGCGGTACGGCAGGAGGACAGGTAGCCGTCATCCACCTCGTGAATGTCGGCGGTGGTGTTGGTGGCCTGCTCCCGGCTGCGCAGCAGCTTTACAGCGAAGTCGGTGGGCATGTCCAGATAGAGGACAAGGTCGGCCCGGGGCAGCTCCAGCCGGTCATGCTCAAACTCGTCCAGCCAGCGGCAGAAGTCCTCCCGCTCGCCCTCGGGCAGCTTGGCGGACTGGTGCACGGCGTTGGAGGTGGTGTAGCGGTCGGCCAGAATGAGGCCGCCGTTGTTGTAGTAGTCGCCCCACACCTTTTTCATGGAAGCGTAGCGGTCCACTGCATAGAAGGCGGAAGCGGCATAGGGGTTCACGTCACCGGGGTGAGAGCCGAACTCGCCTGCCAGATACATGCGGATCAGGGCGGAGGAGGGCTCTTTATACTGGGGAAAGACCAGCTTTTCATAGGTGGTGCCCTGTTGGGCGAGACGTTCACACAGAGCCTTGAACTGGGTGGACTTGCCGGAGCCGTCCGTTCCCTCGAATACAATCAGTCTGCCGGACATTACGCATCCTCCTTCATTCCACCGGACAGGCGGATCAGTACGGCCTTGACCAGCACCAGGGGGAGCTTTGCCATGCGACCGAAGCGCTTAGGCTCTTTCACAAGGCGATAGGCCCATTCCAGATTTAGTTTCTGCCAGCTTTCGGGGGCGCGTTCCACCACGCCGGCGTACACGTCCAGAGAGCCGCCCAGACCCATAGCCAGTTTCACACCCATTTCCGGGCCGTACTTGGCCATGAATTTCTCCTGTCGGGGAGCACCCAGACAGACGAAGAGCAGATCGGCATTGGATTCCTTGATGATCTGTACCACGGGCGCGTCCTCTTTGAAGTAGCCGTCGTGGGTTCCGCAGATGGTCAGGTTGGGATACTCTTTGGAAATATTGGCCGCGGCCTGTTCCGCCACGCCGGGCTTGGCACCCAGCAGGAACACACGCCCCCCCACCTTGTCCATATGAGCCAGCATGTCGGCGGAAAACTCGATACCGGGTACCCGGGACTTCAGGGGAGTGCCCAGCAGCTTGGCGGAGTAGATCACGCCGATGCCATCCGGAATGACTAGATCGGCACCGTTGAGAACGGACTGAAACTCCTTATCCTTCTCCGCAGCCAGTACAAATTCCGGATTGGGGGTGACCACATAGTGAAAGCCGGGCTGCTCCATCAGCTGCGCACCGCGCTCCAGAGCTTCCTCGGGGGTCACATTGTCAAAACGCACACCAAGCACATTGATTTTCATGGCACATGCCTCCTGCGACTATTGTTGGCATAATTATCTAATATAATAGCACATAAAGAGGAAAAAGTCCATACACAAACGGCTTCTTGCCTTGCTCAAAAAAGGGGGGAATGATATAATATAACAAATAGCTATATGAGCATACCAAGGAGGAACAGCCATGAAACTCATGGTCCTGGACGGCAACTCCATCGTCAACCGCGCCTTCTACGGGGTCAGTCAGAATCTGACCACCCGGGACGGCCAGCCCACCAACGCCATTTTCGGCTTTCTGAACATTCTCAACAAGCTTCTGGAGGAGGAAAAGCCCGACGGCTTGTGCGTCACCTTTGACCGAAAGGCCCCTACCTTCCGCCATCTGGCCTATGAGGGCTATAAAGCTCAGCGCAAGGGCATGCCAGAGGAACTGGCAAGCCAGATGCCCATTCTGAAAGAAGTCCTTGCCGCCATGAATATTCCGATCTACGAGATGGACGGCTGGGAGGCGGATGATCTGATCGGCACCATCAGCGTGAAGGATACCGCCGCCGGCTGGGATACGGTGGTCGTGACGGGAGATAAGGACTCTCTGCAGCTGATCACCGACACCACCACCGTCAAACTGGTGTCCACCCGCATGGGCCACACCACCACCCGGGACATGACCCCGGAGGTGTTCCGGGCAGAATACGGATTTGACCCCATCCACATCATTGATCTGAAAGCCCTCATGGGCGACTCTTCGGACAACATTCCCGGCGTTAGGGGCGTGGGCGAAAAGACGGCTATGGCGCTTATTCAGCGCTATCACAGCATTGACGCCCTCTATGCCGCCATGCCGGAGCCGGAGATGGAGGCGGGAGTGCCCGCCAAGCCCGGGATCGTGAAGAAACTTTCCGAGGGCGAGGGGGACGCGCGCATGTCCTGCGACCTTGCCACCATCCGTACCGATGCGCCGATGGACTTCGTTCCGGAGCAAAATCTGCGCCGGGAGCCGGATAACGCCAAGCTGTATGAGCTGTTCCTGCGTCTGGAATTTTCCAAGCTCATCGACAAGTATCATCTGACCGCCCCACAGGGGGAGGGAAGCGCGCAGAAGGAGCAGACCTTTGAAGGCAGCTGCACCGGCGAGGTGGTCACAGACCCTGCCCGCATGAAGGAATTGCTGAATATCTGGCGTTCTAACTGTGAAGTAAATGTACTTGCACTTCCTGATTTGAACACGGTTTGTGTGGAATGGAGAGTCAACGAAGCAGACGGCTGCGCGGCGGTGTTCTTTGCCGATAAGCTGGAGTGCTACAATGACTTTTTGAAGGGTTTGTTTTCCGCGGACATCCAAAAGGTGACCCACGGGAGCAAGGGGCTGTGCCGCGCCCTGCTGGAAGAAGGGATCACCCCGGAGGGCTTCGTTTTTGACACGGAGGTGGCCGCCTATCTGCTGGCTCCCACCGACGGAAGCTATGAACTTGAGAAGCTGGGATTGACTTATTACAACCGGCAGTTTGCCAAGGCAGAGGACTATCTGAGCGAGGGGGCCTTTGGCCCGCTGGCCGACCCCACCGCACCGATGGCCGCTTTGCTGTCTCACTGTGCCCTGATCGGTGCGCTGAGAGATACGCTGACACAACGGCTGAAAGAACTTGGCATGGACAAGCTGTATTATGAGATCGAGCTGCCCCTGTGTACGGTGCTGGCTGAAATGGAGCAGGTGGGTTTTCTCATTGACCGGGGAGCGCTGGTGTCCTTCGGAGAAATGCTCACCGAGCGCATCGACAAGGCTCAGAGCGCTATTTATGAACTGGCCGGGGAACAGTTCAACATCAACTCTACCCAGCAGTTGGGGCATATTCTCTTTGACAAGCTGAATTTGCCGCCGGTGAAAAAGACCAAAACCGGCTATTCCACCAATGCCGAGGTACTGGAAAAGCTGCGGGGTCAGCACGGTATCATTGATGAGATTCTGGAGTATCGGCAGCTGACAAAACTGAAATCCACTTACGTGGACGGGCTTGGTAAAGTGATTATGCCTGACGGACGCATCCACACCTCGTTCCAGAATACCGTGACCGCCACCGGGCGGCTGTCCTCGGTAGAGCCCAACCTGCAGAACATTCCTGTGCGCACGGAACTGGGTGCACAGCTGCGCAAAATGTTCGTGGCACCTGTGGGCAAGGTTCTGGTGGACGCGGACTACTCTCAGATCGAATTGCGGCTGCTGGCCTGTATGGCCGGGGACAAAGCTATGATCGACGGCTTTAATTCCGGGGAGGAT
>SVLE01000033.1 GCA_015068065.1 Oscillospiraceae bacterium
GCATCGAGGAACCCCAGTTTATATCAAAATACACCTCTGCTTCGCGATTAATTATGATATTTCCTTGTGTATCAAAGGAAAAAAGCTGGTATATGTAACTACTATCGCCTTGATACATGGTAGGATGATATTGGAGCAGATAATCCTCTCCATACAGGGTGCATACAAACAGGCTGTTGTACCCCGTATGCGCCGTATGAGCTTCCGTGCTCCACAGAATGGCTCCATCCTGTTTCACAACGCTTAATTCGTATGCCATTCCATCATAAAGCTCCCGAACATGGATGGTCTCGTTTCTACCATCGTGGTCAAGATCGGCATCATTCCAAATCACAGTGTCTGGGGATGTCATCGCATCGTATGTCGGGGCTGTTATAATTTTTGCGCCAAAACCGGAGTCATTGCAAAGCATATAGAGATTCGGACTGTTTACAAGTCTTGCCTCATAAACAGTGCAGCCGTCTTCTTCGCCAAGTCTTTTAATTTCTATGCGCCCGGTATACAATTTCGTTTCGTCATCATACACGCTAAAATCCACATTTGCTTTTTCCGCCAACGAACTGCTCATTGAAGGAGTCCAGCAGACCGGGCGCATAGCTTCAAATTGCATTTCAGTATTGTGAGACTGTTCCTCCCCGTGGAGATTCCAGAGTTCTCCCTGATCGCAATTTGCCTCGATATGAGTGTAGTCAAAAGCGAACTCGAAGTAAAAGGCTGTGTGCCACGTGGCACTCATCATAGGAGAGTAGGTCCAAGTGACAGGGATACTCGGCGCTTTTGTTGTGCCGGATGCATCGGTTTGGTTCGCATTTGCACGTTGAGGCGCTTCAACATTAAACGCCTCATCCGTGCAGTGAAACCTATCTCCATCCTCGAGCTTGACGTGGGGGAAATTGAAGGAGTCTTTTGCAACGTAAATAAGGTCATCGCCATCGAGTTTGAAATGGTTGATGCGGTTGATAGGGATATCCTCGACACGGACATTCTCGGTTAGAGTAATGAGACCGCCACTCAGCTTCCATGTACCATGTCCAAGATAACTGCTGTACGCACTCTCATGATAAGTAAACGAACCATCTTCTTTAAGGGCGATATAGAAGCGGCCTATGATGTCGCTGTATTCGTAAACATAGGTGTTTATAGCTACATCAGAAAAAGAACGTTCGTAAACCGTAGGAGCCAGCAGCCATTCGTCACTTCCAACCAGATTGATCACTTCGGCATCTGTTGTGTTTTCAGGAATCGAAAGCGTATAGAGTACTTCACCATTTTTACCTAGTGCAGTGATGGAATAACCTCTTAAATCGGTTACGCCCTGTAAAGGCTCAAGCCATACTTTTTCGCCTTTCTCAAATGCAGCCCCATATGCATTGACTACACCGCCGCTTGTATTAGCACCGGATATCTCAATGGAGTGGACCCCATCCGCACCGATCAACAGGAAAAAACTATCATCGGAATGGTTATTCCTTGTTGGATTTGTCAGCAAACCAACCGACAACGCTATACAGGCGATAACGGCTACCAGCACAACCCAGAACGCAGGCTTACGCCAGTTGGCCAGATTTCGGATGCGGCTTTTAGTATCGCCCTCGCCAAAGGCCAGAGGGGTACCGGCAATGATGCGCCGTCCGGAGGCCAACGTCAGAAGCGAAGCGGAATAGTCCGCCCGGACATCGCCGCCAATCTTGCCGATCACGGCCTCATCACAGCTCATTTCCATGTCCTTGCTGGCCAGAGTGAATGCCACCCAGACCAGAGGATTGAACCAGTGGATCGCAAGTGCCAAAAATGCCAATGCCTTTATGATATGGTCAAGGTGCTTGATGTGATACTGTTCGTGGAGGATGATATACTCCTGTTCCTTTTCTTCCAGATTGCAGGGAAGATAGATTTTCGGGCGGAATAGCCCCACTACAAAGGGCGATTTAATATCATCTGCAAGGAAGATGTTGTCTCGCAGAGGGACAACTACCAACAGCTTTTTTCGGATCTTCAGACAAGAGACGGCACTGTATAGAAGCATGACGCCCATACCTGCCACCCACACATACTGGCCGAACAAGATCCAAACTTCCCACCAAAGAGAACCGACGTATTTTGTCCTGCCGGCCTCGTCTTTTTCGATTGTCCGGATATCTTGGACGCCCAGACCTCCGTTGAGAGCATCGGCCAGAGCACCGGATGCGGCATCTATTGCTCCGAACACAGAGATAGGCGCCTCAGACAGCGAATAGTCCTGAGAAACGGAAGCCATCTCCGGCATGATACTCACGGTCGCCTCAAAGGTGAACGGACAGAGCAAGCGGAACAATACCACAGCCCAGAGCGCATAAGAAAACACCTTTGGTACTTTCTTTAGGAGCAGACGGGCCAGAAGCACGACCAAAATAACAATGCTGGCTGTTTTGCTCATGTCCAGAACCTGCATAAAGATGCTATCCAACATACGCTCACATCCTCATACCATCAATGATCTTCTGCAACTCGTCGACCTCTTTGTCAGAGAGTTTTTTTCGCGTCCCAAACGCAGCGAGAAACGCAGGCAGAGAACCGCCGAAGGTCTCATCCACATATTGCTCACTGTGTTTGGCATAGTATTCCTCCCGTGAGATCAGAGAAGTTACTGTGCCACCCTCATTCTTAAACAGACCGCGCTCACACAGTCGCCTTAGAACCGTGTGAGAGGTACTCTTCTTCCAGGCAAAATTTTCTGCGCCGATCTTGGCCAGTTGGCCGGATGTGATCGGCTCCCGCTCCCAAATGATATCGGCAAATCGGGCCTCGGCAGTTCCCGTTTTTAAGTCAGACATAGATACGACCTCCTGTGTTACAACTTGTAGTACATATTTATATACTACAGCCTGTAACACAGAAAGTCAATATGTAATTAAGAAAGAAATCAAAACTGCGGGACAGAACGCTCTGTCCCGCAGTTTTGATAGAGGTCGTTCAGCTATCGACTGAACAAAGGAAAACCAACACGGTAAGTAATAGCCGATAGTAAGGGGCAACAAGCAAAATGTTAAAACAGGCTGTTTTTATAAGCCAGCGCCTTTTCATAGCACTGATGACTCTGCTCCGGATAGTACTGGGAAAGGTTTTCGGCAGCCCCAACGCCTTTGTTGGAAACGTATGTGGATACGTCATCGGAAGACATGAACTCGTCGTGAGTTGGGGTGCGGTAGCTGACCAGTTGATAGTGGTCAGCCTGCGTATAGGTCACGGTGATCATGTCCATGGAGTGGCTCTCGGACACCAGCCGGGGTGTGGCGCCGGACAGGTCATAGCTTTGGTTGAGTACCACGGTGTAGAGGTGGCGGTACCAGCCAGTCCAGTCGTTGCCGGTGCGCTTATAGTCCAGCGTATCCACCACGGTATAGCTTTGAGTGTGATACAGGCCGTCCGGGGTCTCCGGAGCGTAACGGTCCTGAATCATGGCGGTCAGAGCTTGCTCCAGTTCGGGGTTATCCTGAATGGTGATTCCCCGCGTGCTCAGCGGCTCCATGAGGATCCATGTGCCGCTGGACTCGTCCCGCAGCAGGTGGAACAGGATTTGGTAGGTGCCGTCTTTTGCGTTCCACGGTTCCTTGTACCGAACGGTGTACCGGGCCATGACTGCAGCGTAATTGGTGTCCAGGTACCGCTCATCCCAGCCCATCAGCTGTGCCAGCTCGCTTCGTTTCAGGCCTTTGATGTTTTCGTAGGTCAGAGTCTGGTCCGGCTGGATGCTGTCCACGGTGAGAGAGGAAACATGGCTCTTTTGTCCCTGCTGTTCCAACGTAGCCTGCACGGCTTCTTCCGGTGTGCTGCCCCGCATCCGGGTCCATTCCCCCTCGGTGGGCGGGACGCTGCGGAAAAGCTCCAGTGTTTCGACGGAGGGCATACTGCTGTGCAGCCATGGCTCGCTCGCATTGTCACGGGTCAGTGACATCAGCCCGGTGTATCGTCCGCTTCCATCGGGGAAGGGGTGGGAGAAAGAGAAGGCCACGGGATGCGCATCGTCGCAGCAGACGGAGTATTCCACCCGAACGCAGGCATAGGTGTCTTCTGTCTCAGATGCCCTCATGACGTTTCGGGTCATTTCCTTGTCATATTCAGCCCGGTGGACGGTCACGCCGATGACTGTGTCCGTTGCGTTAAGATCCCACAGCCAGTCTGCGGCTGCTTGCTCTGCCGCAGTACGGAGGGTTTCGGGAGAAGTGGAGGCCACATTGTAATAAGCAAAACTGCGGGCGATCTTGAACAACTCTTCTTTTTCCTGCTCGGGGGATGGATGATAGATATTCTCAGACGGGGCATCGGGCCAGTGGACATATACGATCATGACTCGCTCGCCGTCCAGCTGTGGATAGACAAAGGAACTGTTGTTCTCGCGGTCAATGCGGTAACAGCGGTCTTCGTTGGTGACGGTCCACCCCTCGGCCTGTGCAAGCCGAAGCGTTGAGGCCAGATCGTCCATGCTGTCCATAACGCTGAACCCCGCACCCGTGCCATAGGCAGAGCGCCAACTGTCTCTGTGGTGCGAGAGCCAGGTGTTTTCGGGGAAATAGATGTAACAGAAATCATTCATGTCATAACGGCGAACAGGCAGAGTGCTGCCAAAGCCCAAGGTCAAATCGGTCCACTCCGTAATGTAGAGAGGGTGGGTATCTGTTAGGTTATATGCCTTTACATACCAGTCGTGGATGGCCTCTTCTGGGGTGCGACCACCCCAGAAGTCCACGCCGTCATTGTTTGGCTCATCGTACAGGACGGTGTAATCGCCGTTCGCGTCCAGCAGGGCCACCACATTGTGCAGATCATCCAGCGAAAACCAGCCGTCTTCGGTCATGCCATCACCACCAACAAAGGAGACTCGGTCCGGGTCTACATCCAAATCAAGAACATATTGGTACTGCCAAACTTCCAGCGTACCCTCAGAGGCAAGGCCGGACAGCTGGCCGCATTTCTCCAGATGGATCACTTTGTGGCCGGTGATGGGGGCGATGAGGGAACCACCGTCTGCGGCGGGCAGGGAGACCTGCTGTCTGTCGGACAGCAGGGTGGAAAGATACTCGTCCATGCTGCTGTACCGTTCAGCGGCAGCGGGATTAGCAAAGTTGACCCGGAGAACGTATTTTTCTCCGTTGACTACCAGGTAATAGATGGCGTAGTCTCCTTCCGGTGTGGGATTCCGAGGTTCAATTTTTTGGTTGCACACACCGGCGCTGTTGGCGGTGAGCGTATATGTTTCTTGGAAGATGGTGGTGTGACTGCCGCTGTGTTGATAGTAATCTTCGCCCACGGCGATGGTCTGACCGGGCGTTTGGGTATGGATGCTCAGATTGAACGGCCCGTAAACAATACCAGAGGGTACAGCATCATAGTCAGAATTGAACTGTCCATCAGGATACCGGCGGGGCTCAATAAAGGTGATCCCTTGGCCGGAGGAGAGAGACACTGAGACCACACTGCTGCGTTCCAATTTCAGTACCCAGCGGTAGAGTGAGTGATACTGGAAGGTCAGCGGATCGTCCATATAATCAAGAACTAAATACAGACTACCGTCTTCCTGCTGAAGCAGCAGAGCAGACGTCATGCGAGAAAGCCCGCTGCTGTGATCAAAAAAGACCCAGGCGGTGCGGTTATTTTTCCGCAGCTGGGCAGCGGAGCGATTCTCGGCCCAATAGCCATATTCACCGGTAAACATGGTGTCAAACTCTTCCGGGGTCAGCTTGGTTTTCTCGGAGAGGTCTGCCCGCAGGGTCAGGCCGTCTCCGGTGATGGTAAGCTCGCGCTCCTCGCTCAGGTGGATCTGGAGATTTTCATAGGAGGGCACGAGGAAGGCTTCCGGGCCAACGTAGGTTAACTCAGAAGCTCTATAATAAAAACCGAAGGGCTGGGGATGACGATTGCTCAGGGGATTTAGGGCACACAGCAGCAGAACCACCACGCACAGCACGCCTGCCGCTGCGGTCACCCAAACCTTGGGCGCTTTCCAATTCAGAGCGTTGGTGATACGGGGGCGTACCTCGCCCTCACCAAAGGCAAGGGGACTGGGAGCGGGGAAGCGGCGGTTGGCGGCAAAGGAGAGCAGTGCGGTGCTATAGACCTTGCGGTCTCCGTTCTCTTGGGCCAGCACCTGCTCGTCACAGCTCATCTCCATATCCCGGCCCATCAGGTGGAAGGCCAGCCAGCACAGGGGATTGAACCAATGCAGGGTGAGCAGCAGAAAAGCGAGGGGCTTGACGATGTGGTCTTTGCGTTTCAGGTGGCAGTACTCATGAGCCAGCACATAGCGCAAGGTCTGTTCGTCCAGACCAAACGGGATGTAAATCCGGGGACGGAACAGGCCCAGGATAAAGGGAGAGTGCACCTTGTCAGACTGCCACACATCGCCATCATACAGGATAGCCCCGGACAGACGACGGCGCAGGCGCAGATAGGATACCACGCTGTAGATCAGCACCACGGCCATGCCTGTCAGCCAGATTACCGGGAGAATATCCGTCACAGAGACAGGCTCGGGGGCAACGGGTAGCTGGGGAGCGGGTGTGGTAACATCAGGCGTGACTGCATTGGGTGTGGACGGAGCGGGTGACGGAGTCACTGGGGAAATAACAGGTGTCTGGTGGCTAACAATATTCTGAGGTATGTATTCAATAGTGCCCTGAGTGGTCACCGGTGCATGTACCGCCCCCAGCAGGGAAACGGGAGATGGGAGGGATACCGGGCAGCTCAAGCGGAATGCCACCACCAGCCACAGCAGGTACGACCACTTCTTGGGGGCTTTGCGCAGGAAAAAGCGGATGACCAGCACGGCCAAAATGACGATGGAGCCGGTCAGACTCATGTTCAAAATCTCCGGGAAGAGCCGGGTGAAAATAAAATTGGTCATGCTCATCCCTCCTTGTGTTCATCGATGAGTCGTTTCAGCTCCAGGGCCTCCTGCTCCGAGATGGTCTTGCCACCGAGAAAACTGGCCAGAAAGCCGGGGAGGGAGCCTTCAAAGGTGTGCTCCACAAAATGTTCACTGGCAAAGGCTTGCACCCTGTCTCTTGGAACAAGGGATCGGATGGTGCTTTCGTTATTTTGCGCAAAGCCCTTCTCGCACATCTTTTTGAGCAGGGTGTAGGTAGTGGACTTTTTCCACCCCAGCTTCTGGGCGCAAAAATCCACCAATGCGTGGGAGGACAAAGGCTCGTTGTCCCAGATAATGCTCATAAAGCGGTAATCGCTTTCACACAGCTTCAGTTCAACCATATAATCAACCTCCTATATTGGTCTATAACAATCGACTACAGCATCAGTCTACAATAATAGACCATTGGATGTCAAGAGAAGTTGGTTAAAAATATTCATAATGCGAACTGAAACATTTATTGATTAACCGGAAGCTGTAAAAGCGGGAAAGAAAAACACCGAAATGAATGCCGAGTGATCGGGACTCATTTCGGTGTTTTTTTAAGGTTCTAAAAAACGGTGGTACGGCATCTCCCTTTTTAGATGAAGAGAGAATTAGCGAAGTACAGCGTTGCAGTCCTTGGCCAGAGCTTCCAGAATGGCCTTGACGTCGGCATCCGCCTCTTCGGCGGTCAAGCTACGGTCATCGGCACGGAGGACCAGGTTGAAGGCAACGGACTTCTTACCTTCGTCCACGCCCTTGCCGCGGTAGATATCGAACAGAGCGACTTCTTTGAGCAGGGCTTTGCCGCCTTTGCGGATGGAGGCTTCCAGCTGACCAACGGTGACGGCCTCGTCGCACACCACAGCGATGTCGCGGGTGACGGCGGGGAACTTGGGCAGGGGCACATACACCGCATCGGCACCCTTGGCACCCATCAGCGCATCGAAGGACAGTTCGGCACAGTACAACTCGGCGTCCACACCGTAGTTGCGGGCCACCAGAGGATGGATTTGACCGAACACACCGATTTCCTTGCCAGCGGCCAGAACCTTGGCGCAGCGGCCGGGATGATAGGAGGGGTTATCGTTCACGGCCTCGAAAGTTACATTCTCGGCCCGAATACCGGCCATGACCGCCATAATGACACCCTTCATAGTAAAGAAGTCCATATCACTGCCGTAGGCGCCGATGGACAGCACCTTGCGCTCGTCGGCCAGACCGGCCTCACCACCGGGCAGGTAGATGCGGCCTACCTCGTACAGCTTGGCGGCCTTGTTGCGGAAGTTGTAGTTGCGGGTCAGGATCTCCAGCATGGAGGGCAACACGGTGGTGCGCATGATGGAGGTGTCCTCACCCAGAGGATTCAGGATCTTGAAGGAGGCGCGTCGGGGATCGTCGGCCGCCCAGCGGATCTTGTCATAGTAGGTGGGGGAGATGAAGGAGTAGGTGATAATCTCATCATGGCCACAGGTACGGCACACACTGCCCAGAGTCTGCTCCAGTTTCTGGGCCTCGGAGTAACCGCCCAGAGTGGTCTGACCCCGCATGAGGGTGCAGGGAATGTTGTTGTAGCCGAAGAAACGGGCCACTTCCTCAGCCAGATCAGAGTAGTGCTCCACATCGCCGCGGAAGGAGGGAACGGTAACCATATCGCCGTCCACCACGAAGTCCAGCTTGCGCAGGATGCGCACCATCTCGTCCTTGGACACGTCGGTACCCAGCAGCTCATTGATCTTGTCAGCACGCAGTTCCAAAGTCTTGGGGTTGGGAACATAGTTGAGGATGTCGATGACGCCATCCACCACTTCACCTGCGCCCAGCATCTCTACCAGTTCGCAGGCGCGATTCACGGCGGGCAAGGTGTTGAGGATGTCCAGACCCTTTTCGAACTTGGCGGAAGCCTCGGTACGCATACCCAGCGCCAGAGCGGTTTTGCGGATGCAGGTGCCGTTAAAGTTGGCGGACTCGAAGACTACGTCCACGGTGTCCTCCACGATCTCGCTGTTCAGACCGCCCATGATGCCCGCAAGGCCCACGGCCCGGGTATCGTCGGCGATGACCAGCATGGAGGAATTCAGCTTGCGCACGTTGCCGTCCAGAGTGGTCAGCTCTTCGCCGTCCTCGGCCCGGCGGACCACGATCTTACCGCCCTTCACGTAGCGGTAGTCAAAGGCGTGCATGGGCTGGCCATACTCCAGCATGACGTAGTTGGTGATGTCCACGATGTTGTTGATGGGGCGTACACCCATGGAACGCAGACGCTCACGCATCCACTTGGGGGAGGGGCCAATCTTCACGTTGCGGACCATGCGGGCGGTGTAGCGGGGGCAGAGATCGTCCGCGGGAGTCTCCACGTCCAGCAGTTTGAACAGGTTGCCTTCCGCACCGCCCTTGACCTCGGGAGTATGCAGACGCAGCTCGGCGTTAAATGTAGCCGCCGCTTCACGTGCCAGACCGATGACGGACAGGCAGTCGGGACGGTTGGGGGTGATTTCAAACTCCACCACATGGTCATCTGCACCAATGACGGGCTTCAGATCGTCGCCGCAGGCGATGCCCTCCTCGTGGAGGATGAAGATGCCGTCGGGAATGCAGTGGGGGAATTCAGCCTGCTCAGCATGCAGGTCGGCCAGGGTACAGATAGAGGCGGACTTGGTGTTATAGGCCACCAGATCACCCTCGTGCAGGTTCTGGCAGGAGGTGATGACCTCGGCGTCTGCCTTGCCGTCGTTGACGGTGACCTTCCACAGATTCACACCGGCATTTTCCACGCCAGCCACATTGGCGGCCACTACAGGACCGTAAATCTTGTGACCGGGCTGGATATCAGCGGGGATGGAGGGCTTTTCGGGGTCCAGAGGCTTGTAGTCGCCCAGAATGGCGGCGGCGGTGATGACGGCATAGGGGAAGTCACGCTCGTCCAAACCCAGCTCGGACAGACCGCACAGCATGCCGTTGGAGGGAACACCGCGCAGCTTGCCCTTTTCAATCTTGATGCCGCCGGGCAGGGTGGACTTGTGCTTGGCCACGGGCACCATGTCGCCCACGTGGACGTTCCATGCGCCGGTGACGATCTGAATGGGCTCGTCGGGATTGCCCACGCAAATCTGGCATACCCACATATGGTCGGAGTCGGGGTGGCGCTCCATGGACAGCACCTTGCCCACAACAACGTTGGAGATTTCAGCGCCCAGATCCTCGGTGACCTCCACCTTGGAACCGGACAGAGTCATAGCCTCGGCAAAATCTTTATCATTGGCGTCAACGGTGACGAACTCGCTGAGCCACTTACGAGATAAGTTCATATTACAATCCTCCTAATTATGTTAGGACAGCGAAGCAAAGGCCTCGCAGAGTTCGCGTCCGCAGACGCGAAAAAGTTAAATCTGTTTTTTGCCGCGACATGTGCGTGGCAAAAACACTTCTCGGTCTGCAAACGTGCGAGCGCAACGAGTGCGCTGCAGCAGACCGCATCCAACTCAAACAAGTGACTTGTCACTTGTTTGAAGAAATCAGAACTGCTCGAGGAAGCGGATATCGTTCTCAAAGATGAGGCGCAGGTCGGCGATCTTGAACCGGCGCATGGCGGTGCGCTCCAGACCGATGCCGAAGGCCCAGCCGGAGTAGATCTCCGTGTTGATACCGGCCATCTGCAGCACCTTGGGATGGATCATGCCGGCGCCCAGCAGTTCGATCCAGCCCTCACCCTTACAGGTGGGGCAGCCCACGCCGCCGCACTTGTGGCACTGCACGTCCATCTCGCAGGAGGGTTCGGTGAAGGGGAAGTGGTGGGGACGGAAACGGGTCTTGGTGCCCGCGCCGTACAGCTGCTCTACCACGGTGTTCAGGGTGCCCTTCAGGTCGGCCATGGTCACGCCCTTGTCAATGACCATGCCCTCCACCTGATGGAACATGGGGGA
Source organism: Oscillospiraceae bacterium (assembly GCA_015068065.1). GTDB lineage: Bacteria > Bacillota > Clostridia > Oscillospirales > Oscillospiraceae > Lawsonibacter. The sequence continues at coordinate 10,810 of SVLE01000033.1, forward strand.
GTGGGTGGCGTCCACCTCGTCCTTGCGGTACACGCGGCCGGGTGCCACGATGCGGATGGGCAGCTCCATGGTGTCCATGGCGCGCACCTGCATGGGAGAAGTCTGGGAGCGCAGCATCACCCGGCTGTCCTCGTCAAAGTAGAAGGTATCGGACCAGTCGCGGGAGGGGTGGCCCTCCTCGGCGTTCAGGCGGTCGAAGTTATACTCGGCCAGCTCCACCTCGGGGCCGTCCAGCACGGTGAAGCCCATGCCCACGAAGATATCCTTGATCTCGTCCAGAGCAATGTACATGGGGTGCTTGTGGCCCATCTTGACTTCGGTTCCGGGAATGGTCACGTCCACAGCCTCATCCTTGAGCTGCTGCTCCAGAGCGGCCTCAGCCAGCTTGGCAGAGGTCTCTTCAATGGCGGTTTCCAGAGCGGCGCGCACCTCGTTGGCCAGCTGGCCCATGGCGGGGCGCTCCTCGGCGGACAGCTTGCCCATCATCTTGAGCACGCCGGTCAGTTCGCCCTTTTTGCCCAGATACTGCACGCGCAGGGCGTCCAGTGCGGCGCTGTCCGGGGCGGAGGCAAAGGCAGCCAGAGCCTCGGAACGGATCTTTGCTAACTGTTCTTTCATGGTGTTCATCCTTTCAGATGTAATTTACTGATATGGTGGGGGCAATAAAAAACGCCTCTCATCCCACAAAACTGGGACGAAAGGCAACCCTTCCGCGGTACCACCCGCATTCGCATAAATATGCGCACTCTTGCCCTGATAACGGTGGGCGAGGCCGTCTGTGTCTCCACAGCTGCTCCCGGGCGAACCAAGCGACACGCTCCAAGGCGGCTTTCAGCCGGTGGCCGCCTCTCTCTGACAAGCGAAAACTCGCTATTTTCCCGTTCCTTGCGTTTGCACTAACCCTCTTTATACCACAAAACATATTGAAATGCAAGAGGAAAATGAGTATAATACTCGTTGTGTGCCGCAAAATCTGTTTTTTCTTTTTGTCTTGAAAAAAGCGAAAAGAGGTAAAATATGTCTGGACAGAATGGCACGTCCATGCTATAATGATAATGGTTCTTGATAAGAACACCGACAACAGAATTCTGTTGTGACTCATACGGAGGAATCCCACTATGCTGGAACTGAAAAACATTGGCTTCGAAGTGAACACTCCGGAGCAGAGCAAGGAAATTTTAAAGGACATTAATTTGACCATCGATGAGCGATTTGTGGCGATCACCGGACCCAACGGCGGCGGCAAGTCTACGCTGGCTAAGGTCATCGCCGGCATCATCAAGCCCACCACCGGACGCATTATTCTGGACGGGGAGGACATCACCGATCTGGACATCACCCAGCGGGCGCAGAAGGGCGTGAGCTTTGCATTTCAGCAGCCGGTTCGCTTTAAGGGCCTGACGGTGCGCGACCTGATCACGCTGGCGGCGGGTAAGCCCATCGGCGTGTCTGAGGCTTGCGACTACCTGTCTGAGGTGGGCCTGTGTGCCAAGGACTACATCAACCGTGAGGTGAACGCATCTCTGTCCGGCGGCGAGCTTAAACGCATCGAGATCGCCATGATCATCGCCCGTGGCACCAAGCTGTCCGTGTTCGACGAGCCGGAGGCCGGTATCGACCTGTGGTCCTTCTCAAACCTGATTCAGGTGTTTGAGAAGATGCACGAGAAGATTAACGGCTCCATCATGATCATCTCCCATCAGGAGCGGATCCTGAACATTGCCGACCGGATCATCGTGCTGGCCAACGGTCAGGTGCAGGCTCAGGGCACCCGGGACGAAGTGCTGCCCCATCTGCTGGCTGGCACCGGAAGCGTGTGCAGCGTGCTGACCGACAAGCTGTAAAAAGGAGGCTTGAATATGGATACCATTGAACGCACCCTGCTGGAGCAGGTTGCCGAACTGCATGAAGTGCCCGAAGGGGCTTACAATATCCGGGCCAACGGCCAGTCCGCCGCCCGGAACACCACCGCCAACATCGACATCGTGAACAAGACCGACCTGCCGGGAATCGACATTATCATCAAGCCGGGAACCAAAAACGAAAGTGTTCACATTCCCGTGCTCATCAGCCAGACCGGACTGAAGGAAGTGGTCTACAACGACTTCTACATTGGTGAGGACTGCGACGTGACCATCGTGGCCGGCTGCGGCATCCATAACTGCGGCGACCAGACCAGTCAGCACGACGGCGTGCACCGCTTCTTTGTAGGCAAGAACGCCAAGGTGAAGTACGTGGAGCGCCACTATGCAGACGGCGACGGGAACGGCCAGCGTGTCATGAACCCAGAGAGCGTGGTGGAGCTGGCTGAGGGAAGCTATATGGAGATGGAGACTACCCAGATCAAGGGCGTGGACTCCACCGACCGCAAGACGAAAGCGAAGCTGGGCGAAAAGGCCACGCTTATCGTCAAGGAGAAAATCATGACCCACGGCAACCAGTTTGCCAAGACCGATTTTACTGTGGATCTGGACGGAGAGGGCTCCAGCGCCAACGTGATTTCCCGTTCCGTGGCCAAGGACCAGTCCCGGCAGGAGTTCTTCTCCCGCATTAACGGCAACGCCGCCTGCTCCGGCCATACGGAGTGTGATGCCATCATCATGGACAAGGCTCATGTGACCGCCGTGCCCGAGATCACCGCCAACAGCATTGACGCAAGCCTCATCCATGAGGCGGCCATCGGCAAGATCGCCGGAGAACAGCTCATCAAGCTGATGACCCTTGGCCTGACCGAGCAGGAGGCCGAGGAACAGATCGTCAACGGATTCCTGAAGTAAACCGAACCAAAAAGGTGCTGAGCAACTGCTCAGCACCTTTTTCTTGCGGTTAAATGCGCTTCCAGCTCGCGCCGCCGGGGATGTCGGTAACTTCCACGCCCATGGCTTTCAGCTCGTCACGGATGCGGTCAGCCTCGGCAAAGTTCTTGGCCTTCTTGGCCTCGCCACGGGCCAGCACAAGCGCGTCAATGGCGGGATCGCCCTCGCCGGTGACGGTGTAGCCGCCCGCCGCCTGGGCGGTCTGGGCCTTGGCCTGCTCCTCGCGGACCTTGGCGGCCTTGTCAAGCAGGGACAGGGACAGCACCTTGTCATAGCTGTCCAGAATGGCCAGCTTGGTGGAGTCGTCCGTTTTGGCCTTGAGCACGTCGTACAGGGCGGTGACACCCATGGAGGTGTTCAGGTCGTTACCCACCAGCGTCTTGAACTTCTCCTCGTACTCGGCGAGTACGGCCTTGTCAGCCTCACCGCCGGGCTTGAGGGCGGCAATGCGGGACAGAAGCTTGTTGAAAGCCACGGTAGCGTTGTCCAGATTCTCCCAGGAGAACACCAGACCCTTGCGGTAGTGGCTCTGCAGGCAGAAGAAGCGGTACACAATGGGATCGTAGCCCTTTTCTTCCAGCAGAGATACAGTGAGGAACTCGCCCTTGCTCTTGGACATCTTGCCGGAGTTGGTGTTCAGGTGGGCCACGTGGAACCACTGCTTGCACCACTCGTGACCCAAATATGCCTCGGACTGGGCGATCTCGTTGGTGTGGTGGGGGAAGGCGTTGTCAATGCCGCCGCAATGCAGATCCAGATACTCGCCGTTATACTTCATGGAGATGCAGGAGCACTCAATGTGCCAGCCGGGGTAGCCCACGCCCCAGGGGGAGTCCCACTTCAGGGCCTGATCCTCGAACTTGGACTTGGTGAACCACAGCACGAAGTCATTCTTGTTGCGCTTGTTGGAGTCCTCCTCCACACCCTCGCGCACGCCCACGTCCAGAGCATCTTCCTCGTGATTGTGGAAGACATGATAGCTGGCCAGCTTGGAAGTGTCAAAGTACACGTTGCCGCCGGCAAAATAGGCGAAGCCCTTGTCCAGCAGACCCTGAACGGTGGTGATGAACTCATCAATCAGGCCGGTGGCGGGCTGAACGACCTCGGGTACCTTGATATTCAGTTTCTCGCAGTCGGCGAAGAAGGCGTCGGTATAGAACTTGGCGATGTCCATGACGGTTTTGTTTTCCCGCTTGGCGCCCTTGAGCATTTTATCCTCGCCCTCGTCGGCGTCGCTGGTCAGATGTCCCACGTCAGTGATGTTCATGACACGGTTCACGTCATAGCCCTCGTAGCGCAGGAATTTCTCCAGCACGTCCTCCATGATGTAGGAGCGCAGGTTGCCGATGTGGGCAAAGTGGTACACGGTAGGGCCGCAGGTGTACATCTCCACCCGGCCGGGGGTATGGGTCTGGAATTCTTCCTTCTTGTGGGTAGCGGAATTGTATAAATACATAGGTCAGCTCTCCTTTTCCTGTATCTTCTGTTCCAGTTCCTCGATGCGTTGGGCCAGTGCGGCCAGTTTGTCGAGGGTGGGGTTGTTCACGCTGGTCTGGTCCACATCGTCGGCATAGTGGGTGGAGCGGCCGTCGATGCGAACGATCTGGGCGGGGATGCCCACGGCGGTGGCATTATCGGGCACTTCGCTGAGCACCACGGCATTGGCGGCGATACGGGCGTTGTCGCCCACCTTGAAGGGGCCAAGCACCTTGGCGCCGGTGGATACCAGTACGTTATTGCCGATGGTGGGGTGACGCTTGCCCTGATCCTTGCCGGTACCGCCAAGGGTGACCCCGTGGTAGATCAGGCAGTCGTCGCCGATTTCGGCAGTCTCGCCGATGACGATGCCCATGCCGTGGTCAATGACCAGACGGCGGCCAATTTTTGCGCCGGGGTGGATCTCGATGCCTGTCCAGAACCGGCTCCACTGGGAGATAAGTCGGGCCAGAAACTTCAGGTGATAGCGGTAGCACCAGTGGGCCATTCTGTGGTAGATAGTGGCATGCACGCCGGGGTAAAGCAGAAAAATCTCCAGCTTGGAGCGGGCCGCGGGGTCGCGCTTCTGATAGGCTTCCAGCGTCTCATTCAGGGATTTGAACATAGTATGCTCCTTTTTGCAGAACATGAGAGGGGTAAAAGAAAAACCCCTTACACCCGTTCGGGCATAAGAGGCGATCACTCGCGGTTCCACTCTCATTTCTCACTCAATAGCCGATATCGGGGCCAACCCGGGCGGCATTACCCGCCGCGCTCCCGGACGCACTTCACATCCTCCTGCCAAGGGCCGCTTTCAGTCGGTGGCGGCCCCTCTCTGTTGACCGGGCGGGATGCTACTTTTCCGTTCACTGCGCTTCATTGAACAGTATATTAACATTCCAAAGGGGTGGTGTCAAGTTTTACCGAAAAATTTCCTCATGGGTGAGGGTGGTGATATTTTTGGGGGCGGTATGTCCGCACACGCACAGACAAAAATCCGGGGTTGTGATGGAATAAAACTGCAGACCGTTTTGCTCCATTAATGGGGGCAGAGGAACACAGATCTCACGCAGAGGAACGGTCAGACCGGTTCCGCTGTATTTGACCAGCGCCTCCTTGCATGTCCAAAGTTGACATAATGCGGTATTTTTGTCGGGCTGTTCCTTCAGCCAGACCAGTTCTTCCGCACTGCAGATGCGCTGTGCCAGCCTGGGGTGATGTGGACGGATCACCTCAATGTCTGCGCCCACGGGTTGCTCATCCACCGTGCACAGGGCAAAGGTGCCGCTGTGGCTGAGGTTGAAGTGACAGTGGGGATGGGCAGGGAAGTGGGGTTTGCCCTGTTCGTGTCGGGCGATGTGGGGCAGGGTCTCAAAGCCCCAGCAACGGCGGGCGGCGTAGGCAAGCACAGCGTAGGCATCCTCTTTCCGGGTCGCGGTTTCAAACAAATAAAGTTCCATTTCCTCACCACCTTTAAAATATTGTAATGCAATTTGCTGTGTGTTGCAAGGGTGGTATCTTTTTCTTGGAATTTGAAAGACTAATGGCACAGGAGGCGTATAGTATGGATATGACCAACAAGGAATACGATCAGTTTGTCAAAGAGCGGTCCAAGCCCTCGCCTATATGGAAGAATATGATTTGGGCCTTTCTGGTGGGGGGGACCATCTGCACCATCGGACAGGTACTGCTCAATGCTTATAAAGCCGCGGGGCTGGACGAGGAAACAGCGGGGACAGGAGTGTCAGTGACGCTAATTTTCGCGGCGGCCCTGTTGACTGGGCTGGGTATCTTTGACGATTTGGCTAAGCGGGCAGGGGCGGGGACGCTGGTGCCCATCACAGGTTTTGCCAACGCCATGGTGTCCCCAGCGCTGGAGTTTAAAAGCGAGGGCTTTGTCACCGGCACAGCGGTCAAGCTGTTCACCATAGCAGGACCGGTCATCGTGTATGGCGTGTCCGCCAGCGTGGTGTATGGTCTCATTTATTGGTTTTGCCAAATATTCAAATAAGAAAAGGCTTGCCAATCGGCAAGCCTTTTTGAAATTTACGAATCCAAAAGTTCCTGAAAATTGTAAATATAAAAGTCGGTGGCAGCTTTCATTTGATCCACATAATCCTTGGAGGATTCGTCGTATACACCGCACACCTGCATACCTGCAGCTTTTGCGGTTTGATCTGCGTTCAGATTATCATCCAGGAACAAAACATTTTCTAGGTTGGCGTTCATTTTTTCCGCTGCCCGTACATAGATTTGGGGGTCTGCTTTGGTGGTGTTAAAATCATCGCAGGACCAGATGTTGTCAAACAGTTCCCACATACCCAGCCGCTTCAGGCAAGCATCCAGTGTGATGTGCGGACTGGCGGTGAGCACATTCAGACTTGCGCCCTGTGCTTTCAGTGCCTTCAGTACTTCCGGAACATTCTTCTTTGCGGGAATGGTGTGGAAATAGGCATCCAGCATATATTCCTTCATCAATAATACCAGCTGTTCCTTGCCCATATTCAGCCCCAAGTTATTTATGAAGTATTCAGCCGAACCATTCAAACCCAAAGGGGTTATGATTTTAATTATGCTATCATCGTAAGAAATATGGTTTTCGTCCAGAATACGGAGCATACAGGAGCAGAAGGTGGGCATGGAATCCACCAAGGTTCCGTCAAAGTCAAATAAATAGTATTTGTGTTTCATTATTTCCTATTCTTATTTAAGCTCGTTCATGTAGTAAGCTCTGGTGGTGGCGTAGCTGCCGTCCGGCGCGGTGACAGTAATGTAGATAAATGCGTCGGGATCACCGCTGGTTTTCGTAAAAAATCTATCCAGGGAGAATTCCGCCTCCCGGAGAGGCTCGTCTTCGGCAATGACGGCCTTAGCCATGCGTCCATGGGTTTCCATAGTGATTCGTTGGGCATCAGAACAGGTTACCTTCAGTACATCGCCTTCTACGTACAGTCTGGTGATCTCAGGACCGGAGGACATATAGAAATCGCCCTTTTCCAGCGCCTCGATTACACTGTCGTAGCTCAGATCTGATGCACCCACCATAATCCAGGACTGACCCAGCGCTCTGGGTGAGTGCATATCGTCTGTACCCAGAGGGTAGATCCGATTGCCTAGCGTCAGAAGGTCCTTATAGACCCGGAAATTATTTTCATTATGGCCCAGGAGGCAACACTCAGTATTCCGCAGTTCCATTCCCCACAGACCCTTCAGCGGCGCATAGTCCGGATAAGTTTGGCAGGACCAGGTGGGGTGGTTATACATAACGAGAAAGCCCTTCTCGTTAGCTTTCGTGATCATGGCGTTGATAGAATCCGGATTGCAGTGCAGGTCCATTTCTTCGCACTGCATTTTATCTTCATATTCCGCAGCTGCAGGAAATCTACGGAACACTTTGGCAGGGCTCCATATGTTGTCCGGTTTCTTGGCGATCAGATTCAGATGGTAGGTCTGTCCGCCGATAGCTCCATAGTCTGGAGCATTGACATTGATCTCCACGCCAGTGAGCATTAGAAAGTCCGGATCGTTCATATCCGAATGATTGGCAATGGTATTATGGTCGGTCAAGCAAAGAATCTGATAGCCAAGTGCTTTATATGCTTCCTTTACTTCTTTCGGAGTTAGTTTTCCGTCGGAAATGGTACTGTGGGTGTGTAGATTTGCTTTGTAAAAATGATCTACCTGGGGGAAAAGATGTTTTTTTGTTGCCATATCTAAACAAGGCCTCCTCTTTGTTGTAATAAAACTACCAAAATTAATATCGGGTGTAGCATTCTGTATGATTTTGTCAAAAGATTCGAAGGATCTGCAGGCTGTGTCCGGTTATTCAGCTTTTCAAATGCATTAAAATACTGCAGTCCAAATTCATAAACGTTAAAATGTAGCTCGTCCATTGCACAGTGAAAGCCTTCTGCCTGCGCGCAAGCAGGACGCAGAATCTCAACAATCTTTTTTCTGTATTATAGGATCCTTGCACGGGACAAACAATGGTAAAAGCGACACTGTTTTAACATTTCTGATACTAATTTTCGTGTTTTCTGTTGATGTTTTTGTTATTTTTTGATATAATGATTTTGGGTGATGTTTATGATATCTTTTGACGAACTGGTTATCACAGATATTCGGAAGCCAACGGTCGTGTATTCCCCAAAAGGTGCCTGTTATAAAATGGAAAACCGTCAATGTTTTGGAGTATGCTTTTCCATGAGCGGTCAAATTACTTATACTATGAACGGAAAGACGTATGTCAGCAGGCCGGATAATGCCATTATCGTGCCCCAGGGCTGTTCCTACTGCCGAGTGACCGACAGTGAAGGACGGTTTCCTCTTGTCAATTTTTTCTGCAGTGGCCTGGATCTCAAGGAAATCGCGGTTCTCCCGTTGGATACCCCGCAAAACTTTATCCAACGTTTTAGGACCCTGCAGCAGTTATTCCTGCGTAACGAAAGCCGGATGAAAATTTACAGCACCTTTTACGAGCTGCTGGATAGTCTTGTATCCCCAAACGAGCAGAATTCGGATCGACTGACCTTTGTTGAAAAATATATAGAGGAGCACATACAAGACCCGACCCTTTCCAATATGGAGCTTGCCAAATGCCTGGGGATCAGCGAGGTTTATCTGAGAAAGCAGTTCCAGACCCATTACCGTGTTACACCCAAGCAATATATTTTGGATATTCGAGTCCGCAAAGCCAAGCAGCTGCTGGTCGACACGCCATTTACCGTTACCGCAATTGCGGAGGAATGCGGCTTTTCCAGTGTCTACCACTTCTGCCGCTCCTTCAGACAGCGCACAGGGAAAACCCCTACCCAATATGCTGCGGAAAACAGAACCTATCAGATATAAAATGGCCTGACCGATCTGGTCAGACTTTAAAGTAAAATTGCAATAAGTATAATATAGCGGTATATTTTGCGAGCGGATAATATCCGCCCCTTCTATCTCCTTTCCCGGATTTGCTTACAATATTTGACCTGTTTCGAAAAATTTTTACTGGTTTCGACAAAAAACACTGCGTCCTAA
>SVLE01000034.1 GCA_015068065.1 Oscillospiraceae bacterium
GGGTTCCTCCTGTGCTACTATTGCAGCGTTGGCTTCCTTTGCTGTAGGTGTCAGCGAGGCCACCGGATTCTCTATCGCACTGTGCTTGGGGGCGGTAGTAGGAGGCGCCATGTTCGGCGATAACCTGTCTATTATCTCTGATACAACCATTGCGGCGGTTCGTACGCAGGGGTGTGAAATGCGTGACAAGTTCCGCATGAACTTCTGGATCGTATTGCCCGCGGCGGTGCTCACCTTTATTCTGCTTATCGTTGTTACGCCCAGCGCCGATACGGCGTTAACGGTAGGGGAGTACAACCTGATGAAAGTACTGCCCTATCTGGTCGTTCTGGTGGGCGCGTTGGTGGGTATAAACGTATTTGTTATTCTGATCGCGGGCACGGTACTGGCACTGGGTGTGGGTGTATTTTCCGGTGCGTTTGTGTGGACCGACTGCTTTAATGTACTGTACAATGGCATTTACGCAATGTATGACATTACAGTAATTTCCATCATTGTAGCCTGTATTGGCGCTCTTGTCAGAGAGGCCGGCGGCATTGATGCTCTGATTTGCCTTATCCGCGGTAGAATCCACACCAAACGCGGGGCTCAGATTGGCATCGCGGCACTTGTTATGGGTGTGGATATTGCTACCGCAAATAACACTATCGCCATTGTCATGAGCGGCTCCATTGCCAAGGAAATCGCTCAGGAGTTTGATATTGCACCCAAGCGGACGGCATCACTGCTGGACATCTTTGCCTCTGTTATGCAAGGCATCCTGCCTTACGGCGCGCAGCTTTTGTATGCCGTGGGCGGCGCGGCCGCTGCCGGCTATGCAATCAGTTCTGTGCACATCATTCCGTATCTGTACTACCCGTTCCTCATGGGACTGTGCGCTTTGGTGTTTATCCTGTTCAGCGAAAAGTTAAAAAAGAAGTAATGAAAAGACGGACATCTGTCCGTCTTTTCTCTATTCTGAATCTCTGTGGCGCAAGAACGTAAGAAGGCATAGGATAGGGGAGAGAGGAGGGAGGTCATGCCCCGAATCATTCCCTATGACCGCCGTGCCGCCATTCGCTACGCCCATCGCTGGGCCTTTGGCCGCAATCCGCGCTATTATGATTACGAGAATATCGGCGGTGACTGCACAAATTTTGCATCTCAATGTCTGTATGCCGGTACAGGTGTCATGAATTTTACACCGGATTTTGGCTGGTACTATGTGGATGCAAACAATAAATCGCCGTCCTGGACAGGGGTTGAATACTTTTATAACTTTATGCTGCGAAGCCAGGCCACACCTGGGCCATTTGGCGTTCAGGCAAATATGAGCATGCTGCTTCCCGGGGATTTTGTCCAGCTTAAGCTGACCAGTGACCGTTTTTCTCATACGCCCATTATCGTTGAGATCAACGGCTTGCCCACACCGGATAACATCCTCATTGCAGCCCATTCCTTTGACTCAGATTACCGCCCCTTGAGCACCTATGATTTTCAGGAGTTGCGCTTTATTCATATCGTGGCAGCATATTCAAACAACTGAAGAAAGCGCCTGTGCGTCAAACTCGCACAGGCGCTTCTTTACCTAATTTGTCTCAGTTTTTATCGGATTCGGTCCGTATTTTCTCTTTTTTGATCTTTCCAAGCGGATTTGCACGGGCGGCAGTGCGCAGATCCTCGTTATCCACATGTGTATAGATCTGGGTCGTGTTCAAGTGGTCATGGCCCAGAAGCTCCTGCAGTGTGCGTACATCAACGCCATTCTGGAGCATAAGGGTAGCGGCAGTATGGCGCAGCTTATGAGAGGAGTACTGGGTGGAATCCAAACCGGCTGCAGTCAGGTGTTTTTTTACCAGTTTATGTACCGCGGCTGTGGTAATACGCTTGTGATTCTGCCGGGTAACAAACAGTGCGTTTTTATCGATTAGACCCATGCCGGAACGCTCAACAAGCCAGTCATCCAGCGCCTGACGGCAGGCATCATTGAGGAAAATCATACGTTCTTTGTTGCCCTTACCAAGCACACGCAACTGCTCACCGCGAATATCTGCAACATTTAAGCCAACAAGTTCAGAAATTCGCAGGCCACAGTTCAAAAACAGGGACAAAATACAGTAATCGCGGTTCTGATTGATACCATCCACGCTTGTTAATAAATTAACAGATTCGTCGAGGTTCAAATAGCGAGGCAAGGATTTCTTCAGGCGGGGCGAGTCTAGATCCTGCATGGGGTTTTCAGCCAGCACCTTAGCCTTATTGGTGAGGTATTTGTAGAAGGATCGGATAGAGGCTACTTTGCGGGCTCTGGCCGCAGGAGAAAGCCCAATACCGGCGTCAGCGCTGCCGCGGTGTTTCGGGCGCTCGCGACCCAAATAATTCATGTAGGAATACACATCACTGAGCGTGATGGAGCGTACAAGATCCAAATCCACATCGAGAATAGAAATCTCATCAAATGGCGTGTCAGCAGGAGTTTTTCCTTTAAGCTGCTTGATATAGCGAAAGAAATTGCGCAGATCAAGAAAGTATTCATCAACGGTTTTGCGGGAGTGACTTTGAATGGTTTCGTGATACGTGAGAAACTCACGCAGAATGGGCGGTGCGTCAGTTATAAAATTCATAGTCATTAGAATTGAGCACAAATGACAGTATGAGCGTCACAGCGCTGAAAGCACCAGAAAAAGGCCCTGGAGACCATTTCCTGCCTTTTAGCCTCCCTCTCGGTCAACAAAATTTTTATTTTGTTGACCTATATGTGCTTTTTAGGAGTGCTCTGCCCCGGTTGGCTTTGTTTTCAATGGGGCGCTCGTCGCGATTCACAATTGTGCTCGTTTCTGCACCAACCTTTCCAAATTAATCTACAGCTGCCCGGTACATAATCACGTACGCTCGGCATATAACTAAAACTTACCGATATCATTTCGGCATATTCGGTTTTGAGGTGTTTTGTATGAGTCTGATTCCCTGTACCGATCCGTGCATCTATCAGCAGGACGGCTGCTGTACACTGTGCCGCGCTGCCTCCTGCTCTGCTCCCGGAAATGCTGCGGGCTGTGTCAATTTTGTGCCCCTGTCAAAGAATGGCACTAAGGGCCTGTCGGATGTTGTCCACCCGAATCAGTTCCAAGCCATCCGGGACAACTAATTTTCCGCTGCTTCGGCTTGGGACGATGCATTTGGTAAAGCCTAGCCGCCGTACTTCACTGAGCCTCTGGCCCAATGAGCTGACGGAGCGCAGCTCTCCTGTCAGCCCAACTTCACCAATTGCCACAAGATCGTTTGGCACACTTTTATCACGAAAACTGGATGCCAGTGCAATCATCATGGCCAGATCAGCCGCAGGCTCGTCCAGATACAGGCCGCCGATCACGTTGATATAAGCATCACAGTTTCCAATCAAAAGCCCACCACGCTTTTCCAGTACCGCCAGCACAAGCATGACGCGGTTATAGTCAAAACCATTGCTGGTGCGCCGGGGCGTTCCAAAGTTGCTGGGGACGACCAATGCCTGTACCTCGGCCAGAACGGGCCTGACACCCTCCATGGCACAGGTAACGCAGGTACCCGGTGCATCCAAAGGTCGGCCCGCAAGCAGCGCCTCAGAGGGATTTGGAACTTCTGCAAGGCCTATATCTTGCATTTCGAAGACTCCAATCTCATTTGTAGCACCAAATCGGTTTTTTGCCGCACGCAGGATGCGGTGAGACATGTTCTGCTCACCCTCAAAATAAAGCACACAGTCCACCATGTGCTCCAACACCTTGGGACCGGCGATGGATCCTTCCTTGTTGATGTGACCAATCACAAAAACGGTCAGCCCCTCCCCTTTTGCTAGCTGCATCAGGGTCATAGTACATTCTTTCACCTGTCCGATACTGCCCGGCGCGGTGGTCAGATCTCCGTTATAAAGGGTCTGGATGGAATCCACAATCAGCACATCGGGAGCAAGCTGATGGACAGCTTCCACTACGTGCTCAAGGTTATTTTCTGCCAACAGATACAAGTTTTCGCCGTTGACGCGCAGACGCTCGGCACGCAGCTTGATTTGCCGTTCAGACTCTTCTCCAGATACATAAAGCACTTTGGAAAACTGGCTGAGCTGTTGGCAGATCTGGAGCATCAGGGTGGATTTTCCGATTCCGGGCGCGCCGCCCAAGAGCACCAGAGAGCCCTTTACCGCACCACCGCCCAGCACCCGGTCAAGCTCACTCATTCCGGTGTGAAAGCGAAGCTCATCGCCACTTTCAACCTCGTTCATGCGCTTCGGAACTGATTGCGGCACAACAGATACAGAGTTTTTAGATCCGGATTTTCTGGTTTGAGCCACGGGCTGCTCCACCACGGTATTCCACTCGCCGCAGGCAGGGCATTTCCCCTGCCATTTTGGCGTTTCATTTCCGCACTGTGTGCAGTAAAACAGTGTTTTTGCCTTCACATTCTTCGCTCCTCTTATGTACGGACAGATCGCAGATATCCTCCTGCCAAGGCTACGGCAAGTTTTGTTTGATATATATGGTCGCACAACAGACGATCCTCACGCGGATTGGTAAGAAACCCACATTCTACAAGTACCCCTGGACAGGAAATGTGGTTCATCAGAAAAATTGTGTCAGGAATTTGCTTTTCCTGTCGGGTGTTGGTCGGATCCAGAGTCAGCCGCAGACTTTCCTGAATGATCTGGGCAAGTTCGCGGGAGCCCTGAGTAGGCGCGTAAAAAACCTGAGCTCCGCTGTATCGGCTGTCTGGATAGCTGTTCTGGTGGATGCTGAGCAGAACAGGATTTTCCTGACTCTGAACTGTTTTTACGCGGTTATTCAAATCAGACACTTTCTTTTGTCGCAGAGTTTTTGCTTGCGGGTCATGGAGTGAAATGTCACTTTCACGCAGGGGCAACATGTGCACACCGAACAGCCCCAACACAAGCTCCAACCGTCTTGCCACAGCAAGATTAATATGGCTCTCCAAAGCTCCGGTTACAGAGGAAGCTCCACCATCCTCCCCGCCGTGTCCGGCATCAATAACCAGAACAGCACTGGAAGAGGAAAGCGGATAGACGGTCTCGACAGAAGGATCATTGCACTTTAAACTAAAAATGATCAAGAAACTAATTGAAATGACCAAAAAAGCAAAACATAATTTCTGCATTCAGTGTTCCTCTCCCCTCTTCAAAAATTCTATGAGGGAAGAAAACCTGGTAGAATAATTTTATCATCGATATTTTACCATAAATCGGACTGTTAGAAAAGGGGGAACACAAATTTGCAATACCGGACGCGCACTTCACCCCTTTTCTCCTGCTGCTTCCGTGGACACATGACGGTCCTTGTCGGCGTAGACTGCTCTGAGGGATGAACTCCCTCAATCATCCTTTAGGAGGAAGTTGTATATGGAAAACGGCAACGCCGCCAAGTGTCCTGACCGCTGCGGCACACTGCCTTCCTGCGCCCCGCTGGCCACGGGTCATGTTCCCTTCCAGCAGAAGGGCAGTCAGCGCTACGATCAGCGTGACGCTTTGAGCAACGGGACGCTGTTCCCCGGTCTGAACCTCCCGTTCCATCTGATGGTAAGAGGCAGCACCCTGCCTGAGGGCAGGATGGCTGATCTGCAGGCACTGTGCTTTGTACTGCAGGAACTGGCCCTGTATCTGGATACCCATCCGGAGGACGAGGAAGCTTTTGCTCTGTTCAAGCAGTTTACGGCTATGGAGAAATCGTCAAAAGAGGCCTGGGAGAAGGCCAACGGCCCCATCAAGCGCAGTTCCGCCGCTCAGGCAGAGCGCTGGAACTGGCTTCAGGATCCGTGGCCCTGGAACTTTGAGCACAACGAGGTGAAGTGAAGCTATGTTTGTCTATGAAAAGAAGCTGCAGTTCCCGGTAAAGATCGCCACTCCCAACCCAAAGTTGGCCGCATTCATTATCAGCCAGTATGGTGGCCCGGATGGTGAGCTGGGTGCCTCCATGCGCTACCTGTCTCAACGCTATGCCATGCCTTATGCAGAAGCCAAGGGCTTGCTGACCGATATCGGTACCGAAGAGCTTTCCCACCTGGAGATGGTGGCTGCCATCGTGCATCAACTGACCCGTAATCTCACCGATGAGCAGATTAAGGCAAATCCCAATTTTGCCGCCTATTTCGTGGATCACACTGCCGGTGTATATCCCACCGCGGCCTCCGGCTTCCCCTGGACCGCGGCCTCCATTCAGTCCACCGGCGATGTCATCGCCGACCTGACGGAGGATCTGGCTGCTGAGCAGAAGGCCCGCAAGACCTATGACAATATTCTGCGGCTGTCCGATGACCCGGACGTGAACAACGTCATCCGCTTCCTGCGTGAGCGAGAAATCGTTCACTACCAGCGCTTCGGCGAGTGTCTGCGCAACGTGCAGGAAAAGATGGATCAGAAGAACGTTTATCTTTATAACCCGGCTTTCGACAAGGCTCGCCCTGCGAACAGTTGAACGAAAAAAGAGCAGCCGAAGAGTCGGCTGCTCTTTTAAATTTACTTCAACGTGCTGATTTCATTTTGAAGAGTCTCCAAAAAGCGTCCTGCGTGAGCTCCATCCATTTGTGTATGATGGAACTGGAAGGAGATCGGAAGCTGATATCTGAAGCCTTTCTTTCGATATCTCCCCCAGATAATAAACGGATTATTGAAAATACCGCTATTCATACCAACAGCACCGTCAATCTCTGTATCAACGATGGCAGATGTACCGATTACCATGCTGTCAGCCGACAAGTCTCTGTCACGAGCGGTTTGCGCTGTTTGATGAGTATATTTCAGGTAGTCAAGATTAAACCGATTCAAATCATCTGTATAGAGAATATCACAGGAGCTTACTTCGCCGTTTTTGTTTTTTACGATCGTATTCACTGCGATTGTTTCGTATTGCATCATCTTTTGGCCAACAGGAAGAATATAAAATTCCTTTATTCCAGCCGCCGCTTTCCCGATGCAATAATCAAGCAGCATATTGAATTTCAAATTTCTCTTTTGGGATATCCTGATCAGATTTGTTACATCCAAAGTTTTGAAAAAAGTAACCATCGGATTTGGCGCGCTCATCCAAAGTTCGTATGCTGCCACCCTTGTTGTATCTTTTGGGTCGATTTCTCTTGCCATTGTTCCCTCTCCTTTTAATTACAACAACTCTGCAAGCTCGTCCAGAATCCCCAAATCCCAAGCAAGGCGGGACAATACGTACTTGTCTCGGATATCCTTGGTGGCCTTAAAAGAAAGCTTTGCACACTCACGATCCACCCCAATGGCGTTCAGATCCCGGGAGAGACCGATGTTATTCATCAGTGCGGCCAGCTCAGATGCTGAGGGCAGTTCTTCTTCCAGAATGGCAAGGATATTCCGCCAGTTGTCTGCAATTTTCTCGAAGCGGGCGGAATGTGTGGATTTATCGTACTTTTGCTCTTTTTGCTCCTGGGCAATCATGGTCTCGCCACTCCTACCGAGGAAGCTGCGCAGCTGCGTACTCCAGTTTGTATAGTCAAAAGCAGCAACTGCGGCGGAGGCCTTATTTCGCTCCGGGACAACACGTTTTACTGCCTCATACAACTCTACCGACTTCAGCGTTGCCATGGCGCATTGGATTCCGTGCAGGTCCACCTGCGTGCCGAATTCCAATCCCCGCATATCCCACACGTGGCTAAAGTAATGCTCTATACCGGAGGCCGGGCGGGACACGCCGGCATAAGCCATGGCCACGCCGCCAATGACAAGGCCCTCAAACACCGCCTGCACCGCCGCCTCGTCCCTGGCCAGCAGTCCCTGCGCGTTATCCACACACTTTTTCAGGGCGGAGCGGATCAGCTGTGCTACCTGCTCACAGTAGTATTCACCGGTGATCAGGTGGGCGATACGCCACTCGGCAATAGAAACATACTTCGCCAGCATATCGCCAAGACCTGCCTTCAGCATATGCTCCGGAGCGTTCTTGAGAATATCGGTGTCGCCGATGATTACATCGGCACAGCGGCTGGGGATCGACACCTTCAAGCCGTCTCTCGACATGGAAGACGTGGCGGAAGCGTAGCCGTCCATGGAGGGCGCAGTTCCCACAATGATATACCGTCTGCCGGATACACTGCTTAAAATCTTGCCAATATCGTTGATGACACCGGAGCCAACGCCGATAATCAGATCACAACCTGAGTCAAAGTGCATGACGGCAGAACCAACAGCCTGTTCGTCCGGTTCAAGATTATCCGACGGGAACACGTATTCATGATAGGAGATGCCGCAGCGGTCGAGTATCTGAGCCACACGCTCGCCTGCTGCCTTGTAAGTGTTGCGGTCAGCCAGGATAAACGGCCTTTGAGCATTGTATTTTGCCACAAACTCCGGCAGACGAGCAAGCGTACCTTTGCCAACTACCACGTCGTCAATGGGGATGTCATGTTCTTTGCCGCAAGTACATTGTGTGGAGCCAAGATAGTGTTTCATCGTAATCCCTGTCCTTATTCCAGCATTTGTGCAAATTCATCCTCGGTCAGCACCGGGATACCCAGCTCGTTGGCTTTTTTCAACTTGGAGCCGGCACTCTCTCCTGCTACCACATACGTGGTCTTTTTTGATACTGATCCGGCAGCCTTTCCGCCCCGTTCTTCAATCAGTGCAGAGGCCTCGTCCCGGGTGAAGCGCTCCAGAGCTCCGGTCAGCACAAAGGTCATCCCCTCGAACCTGCGGTCACTCCCCTGCTGAGCTGCAGTCATGTTGACCCCGGCTTCCATCAGACGGCGGATCAGATGCTGACTCTGGGGGCTGTCAAACCAGCTACGGATGCTTTGGGCAGTGACGGTACCGATATCATCCACGCACATCAAATCCTCCGCAGAGGCCTCCTGAAGGGCCTGCAGAGAGCCAAAATGCCGCGCAATGGTTTTGGCCGCTTTCTGCCCCACCTGACGGATGCCGAAAGCATACAACAGCCGACCCAAATCGTTTTCTTTGGATCGCTCAACAGCCTCCATAAGATTTTCGGCGGATTTCTTGCCCATACGCTCCAGAGCTGCAACACTCTGAGGCTCCAGATAATACAAATCTGCGGCGCTCTTGACCAGCCCGGCGTTGACCAACAGCTCTACCACCGCAATGCCAAGCCCCTCAATATCCATGGCATCCCGGCTGGCAAAGTGGGCCAGATTGCGCAGCAACTGAGCCGGACACTCGGCACCGGTGCATCGGATGTGAGCGCCATCCTCATCCCGGCAGACCGGCTGACCGCACTCAGGACAGGTGTCGGGCAGATGATAGGGCTGGGTCCCCTCAGGTCGTTTATCAATAAGAACGGACAGGACCTCTGGAATGATCTCCCCCGCCTTGCGTACCAAAACCGTATCGCCGATGCGGATATCTTTTTCAGAGATAAAATCTTGATTATGCAGTGTCGCATTGGTTACTGTGGTGCCGGCCAGCCGTACCGGTGCAAGAATGGCTTTGGGCGTCAAAACACCCGTCCGGCCTACCTGTACAACGATATCCAAAAGTTGGGTGGGCTTCTCTTCCGGGGGATACTTATATGCCGCGGCCCAACGCGGGAATTTTGCGGTGCTTCCCAACTGCGTTCGATGGGCAAGATCATTCACCTTTACAACTGCGCCGTCAATGTCAAAGAGAAAATCTTCCCGCGTTTCACCGATGTGTGAAATACACTCAATGACTTCATCAACGGTTTTACAGGTGTAATGTGGAACTACTTTATAGTTCTTCTGTTTTAGATATTCCAAAGTTTCCTGATGGGTTGAAAACTGTATGCCGTCCACCCACTGAACATTAAAAATGATAGCATCCAGTTTTCGCTGGGCGGCAATCTTGGGATCCAGCTGGCGTAAAGAACCGGCAGCCGCATTACGGGGATTTGCGAACAGCGCCTCTCCCCTGCGTTCCCGCTCTTCGTTCAGTTGATGAAATACCTTTTTGGACATAAAGACTTCACCGCGCACAATCAGCTTGGACGGTGCGTCCGGAATTCGCAGGGGAATAGAGTGGATGGTTCGCAGGTTCTCGGTCACGTCTTCCCCAACCTGACCGTCACCACGGGTGGCACCGCGAACAAACAGGCCATCCTCGTACTCCAACGCCACGGACAGGCCATCCACCTTGGGCTCCACAACATAAGTCGCCTCGGGTTCCACCGCCCTGACCCGCTGATCGAACTGACGCAGTTCATCATAATCAAATACATCCTGCAGGCTTTCAAGGGGGACTCGGTGTGTGACCTTAGCAAAGTCACTTACAGGTGCGCCGCCCACACGCTGGGTGGGTGAATCAGGAGAAAGCAGCTCAGGGTGAGCCAGCTCCAGATCCTCAAGCCGACGCAGCTTATGGTCGTAGTCGTAATCGGACATGGTGGGATTATCCAGAACATAGTATTCATAGCCCGCCTGCTCCAGTTCCCGGCGCAGCAGCTCCACTTCCTGTTTTACGTCCACTTTCTTCTCCTCCAAGGTTCAAATAGGTCTGAGGCACCTGCCCCACGATCACAGTTTCTGCCACGCAAACAGAAACAGATACCTGTGTTTTTCCGCTGCTGCCGGGCAACAGGACAGTCAGCGGAACCTCCACATCCAGCATAATCCGATGTAGTGTCTGATTGATTCCCGCAGAACAAAAATCACTGTGTACCCTTGTGCTCACGGTACCTGCAACAAGGCTGTGTACATCGATATCCGGTCCCTTTGCCCACAGCAAATCAAAGTCGAACAGGCTGCCCAGGGGAACCCCCAGCGTGTGTACATCTACTGCTGCAATGGTATCAAGGGAGACCTGCACCGCCTGACTGCGGATTCGGTTCATTTGTTCCATATTGGCAGTTACAGCGGTAATGGTTCCATCAGAGGAACGCTGGATGTCAACCAAACTACTGTAATTTGCACTTAATTCGCTTAAAGCAGCGTTAAGACTAGCGGTGACAAGGTTATTTACTTGTCGACCAGCCAGCTGTTCTGCAACTGGACGCAGACGAGCTTCCAGCAAACTAATGAAGGTCACTGCCAGAGCCGCAGCCAAAACCAACGTGATCAGCAGTGGATTGCAACCCCTGCTCTTTTTACGTGCCGCTGAATATCTTTGCCGCCTGTGCCGGCGATAGGTTCTCTTGATAACCAGTGAAAGGTAGTTATCCATAAGGGCACCATTCCCCCTTTGTGAGAGAGTATGTGCCCAAAAGCTTGACTTATGATTGCGCCAGAAGCTCTCTGACTGCCAGCAGTACACCGGCCCGGCCGGATTCATAGGTCAAGCCGCCCTGAAGATAAACGGTATAGGGCTCGCGCATGGGAGCGTCGGCAGACAACTCAATGGATGCACCCTGCACGAATGCACCCGCGGCCATAATGACCTGAGAGTCATAGCCGGGCATATCCCAGGGTTCAGGGGTAACATAGGAATCCACTGGGGCACCGAACTGGATGCCCTTGCAGAAGCGCTTCAGCGCTTCCGGCTCTTTCATGTGGATCATCTGAATGATGTCGTGGCGAACCTCGTCAGAGCGTGGTTGTGCCACATAGCCCAGCTGCTCCATGATTCCGGCTGCAAACACGGCGGTTTTCACCGCCTGAGCCACTGTGTGAGGCGCAAGAAACAAGCCCTGATACAGCAAGCGGTTCTGGCCCAGTGTACAGCCACACTCGCCACCAATCCCCGGAGCGGTCAGCCGCATGGCCGCACCTTCCACCAAATCGCGCCGTCCGGCAATATACCCCCCGGTGGGGGCCAGTCCGCCTCCGGGATTTTTGATGAGAGAACCAACTACAAGGTCCGCACCAACCTGTGTAGGCTCCAGTTCTTCCACAAATTCACCGTAACAGTTATCCACCAGAACGGAAACATGGGGATTGACCGCCTTGATACGGCGGCACATCTCACCAATTTCTGCAACGGAAAGAGATGCACGGGTCGCATAACCACGGGAGCGCTGAATGAGGACCACTTTGACTCGCGGATCGGTCACAGCGCGTTCCATTCCCACAAGGTCGGGCTGATCATTTACCAAATCTACCTGCCGATACTCTACACCATAATCTTTCAGCGATCCAGGCCCCTTATTAACTACACCGATCGCACCCAGCAGGGTGTCATACGGAGCGCCGACAGCGGACACAAGCACATCTCCTGCTTTCAGTGCACCGAACAGTGCGCAGGTGATGGCGTGGGTCCCGTTGACAAACTGAATGCGAACAAGGGCCGCCTCGGTGCCAAAAATCTCGGCATAAATTTCATCCAGCTTGTCCCGACCAAGATCATCGTACCCATAGCCGCTGGTTCCGGCAAAGTAATTTTCGGCTACCCTGTGCTTTTGAAAGGCAGCCAGTACCTTTTCCGTATTGGCGGCAGCGATAGCATCGATCCGGTCAAATTGTCCACGGACCGCCTGTTCCGTCTGCTCTGCAAGCATACGGATCTGTTCATTTATCTGTAAAGGCATTTAACATTTCACTCTTTCTCTAACATACTTTCTGCAAACGCACAGACAAGCTTAACAGCGTTTTCCGCGTCAGCCAGACAGATGCATTCGGTGGGAGAATGGGTATAGCGGCAGGGTACGGTAATTCCGCCGGCATACACGCCGGAACGTGTCGGCTGCATGGCCCCTGCATCGGTTCCACCGGTCCGCTTGACGTCCGGCTGGTGTGCGATCTGCTTTTCTTGCGCCAATTCCTCAAGCTTTTTTACTACGCGCGGATGGCAGATCACGGAGCGATCCATCACCTTGATGGCGGCACCTTTCCCCTGCACGGTGCTGTAGTTATTCTTGCTTGCCGGAGTATCCGCACTTGCCGTTACGTCCACCGTGATGCCGTATACAGGGTCAATGGAATAAGCCGCGGTTTTGGCTCCGCGTAGCCCCAGCTCTTCCTGTGTTGTAAAAACGAAATAGAGATCGTTGTCGCTGTTGCCAAGCTGCTCCATGGCACAAAGCAGGATGGCACAGGAAATACGGTTGTCAAGATAAGGGGATACAATGCGCTCGCCAGCCAGGAAACAGGGGGTGTCGTATACCGCAATATCACCCAAGGCAACTGCTTTTTTTGCGTCCTCTTCACCGGAAACGCCGATATCGATATACAGGTCATCCATGCGTAGCTTGTCCGCGGAAACGCCCCCGTCACAGGAGATCAGCCCCCTCGTTCCATTCTTGAACCGGACAGGGGTTGAAAGGATGCGCGAAGGACTGATTCCACCAAGAGCGGCTACACGCAGAAACCCCTCTTTTTCAATGTGGGTTACCACAAGACCGAGGGAGTCCATGTGTGAAGCAAACATTACTTTGGGACCATTCCCTTTTTTATGGCAGATAAGATTGCCCATCACATCGGTGTCGATTTCGTCTGCATAAGGTCGGGCCAGCTCCGCGATCACAGAAGCAACTCCGGACTCATCACCGGAAGGTCCAAACGCGGCTGTCAACTTCTGAACAGTATTGAACAGTTCCATATTCTCTTCCTCTCCTCAGCTGTTTGCGGCAACATCAGCAATAAAGCACCGGAGCAGCTTGAACATATTTTCAAAATCCTTAATACAGCCTACGCTTGCCGGTGCATGGAGATAGCGAATCGGAGCAGACACCCCAAACACGCGTACACCGTCCTTTGTCTGCTGAATGGCTCTTGCGTCGGTCGCCCCGGCCACGTAATGCTTGGTCTGCCAAGGGATATTATTCTCCTGTGCCACCCGTCGCAGCTGTTCAAACAGGGCTCGGTCAGCAACGGTACCTGCATCCATAAACGGAATCACCGGGCCTTTTCCAAGCTGACATACCTGTCTGGACGGCTCGATCCCAGGGAGGTCAGCGGCGGTGGTGCAGTCTGTGACCAGTGCAATCTGCGGCGTAACGGAAAAAGCAGCGCCAAATGCACCACGCGTACCTACTTCTTCCTGTACGGAAAAGACGAAGGTCACATCCATAGGCAGATCCTGCTCCATTAGCTTCAGAAGCAGCGCACAGCACAGGCGGTCGTCAATTGCTTTCGCCTTCAGCATTCCGTCACCGAACTCCTCGCTGTTGCTGTCGAACACACACGGGTCCCCCAGCTCTACCTGAGATTCCGCCTCTTCCCTGCTCTGTGCACCGATGTCAATATACAAATCATCAGCCTTTGGAGGTTTCTTTTCCTCCTCCTCACTGACCAGATGATATGCCTTGATCCCAATCACGCCGGGAAGTTTTCCGGCACCCACCAGGACCTTTTTTCCAATAAGGACACGGCGATCAATTCCGCCCACACAGTCAAACTTCAGATATCCGTCCTCTGTAATGGCACGGACGATCAAGCCAACCTCATCCATGTGCGCGCACAGCATCAGCTTGTTGCCGGTGGCCTTTGCTCCTTTTTTAAAGACGATGAGATTGCCCAGTGCATCAACACGCAGTTCATCGGCATAGCGGGCTGCACGGGTGCGGATATACTCACGTACCTCATCCTCCCAACCACCGATTCCGCTCAGGGCACACAGCTCTTTAACGGTATTCAGCATGCCTGCCCCTCCTCTCCCAGTCCAACAGCGAATTCGGCCAGCAGTTGAGCCAGATGTTCTACATCGGACAGGTCAAGTACTTCTGTTGGCGTGTGCATATACTTCAGAGGCAGGGAAACAAGTGCAGTAGCAATTCCCTCACGGCAGATCTGTATTGGCCATGCATTGGTACCGGTATGGCCTCCCATGACTTCCAGTTGGAATGGAATATCAAGTGCTTTCGCCTTGTCCTTCAGCCGCTGGGTCATCCAACGGGTCATGTTGGGGCCAACGCCGATGGCGGGTCCTCCCCCCATCTTCAATACTTTCTCCTTGGGGCTGTCCGGCGTTTTTCCGTGGGTCACATCTACAGCCACACACCAGTCCGGATCGATGGAATATACACCGGTTTTCGCTCCCGCGCCTCCGACCTCTTCAAAGGTGCTGCCCAGAACGTACACATCCACGTCCAGTTCTTTATCCTGCAGCCGTTCCATCGTTCTCAGCAACGCGGCAAAACAGGCTCGGTCATCCATGGCCTTGCCACACATCTGATTTTTGCCCAAGCAGAAACAGCTCTCTCGATAAACCACAGGCGTACCGACCGGGACTGCGGCTTCAGCCTGCTGCTGAGATAAACCAATATCAATATAAAGTTCATCAATAGGGATACTTTTTTCACGACCCTCAGCAGTGAGAATGTGAGGAGGCGTGCAGATGACCACACCGGGCAAAGGTTTATCGGCCAACACCATCAGTTCACGGCCGGGCAGAACGCGCGGATCTACCCCACCAATGGAAGTAAAGCGCAAAAAACCTTCCTCGATCCCGGTAACAATCAGACCAATCTCATCCAGGTGGGCATCCAAAACCAGACGCTTTGCGTCCGGCTTTCCGCAACGCTTCACACCGATCACATTTCCCAACCGGTCAACAGAAACTTCGTCAACCAGTGGACGTAACAAATCTGCTGCAATATCAGCTGCTGTGCACTCAAATCCGGATGGCCCCATGGCGGCACAAAGCTGCTTGAGGGTGTCACGAATATCCATTTCGTGTTCACGTTCCTTTCAGATCGCGGACAATCGCTTTGAACGTATCACCGCGCTCCATAAAGTTTTTAAATTGGTCAAAGGCTGCGCAGGCGGGAGAAAGCACAACCGCGTCCCCGGCTACCGCCAGTTCCTGCGCTTTCATTACGGCACAGCCCAAGTCTGCCGCTCGGAAGATTTTCGGTTTGCCGGGTTCAAAACCGGTTGCCTGCTCCACCGCACACTGAATTTTATCCGCAGTATCTCCCGTAAGAATAAGTGCCTTTACATGCCTTACAATTTCTTCTCCCAACTCGTCAAATGGGACCTGTTTGTCGTAACCTCCCGCAATCAGGACCACCTTTTGCTCAAAGGCACGCAGACCTGCAATAGTGCGGCTCGGGCTCGAGCCGATGGAGTCATTGTAATACCGTACGTCATCCAACTCCCGAACAAGCTCCATGCGGTGCTCTACCCCGGTAAAGGACTGAGCCACAGCTCTGACGCATTTATCCGGTACGAGACCGTCAACAGCAGCAATCGCTGCCATAAAGTTTTCTACGTTGTGAACGCCGGGCAGTTGAATCATAGAAAGGGGCAGCACTTCCCTGCTCCCCATCTCGTTGGTCAGCCAAATGGTATCGTCGCGCAGATATACACCCTCTTCCGGTTGCTGCCGACGGGTAAAGAGCATTACTTTTCCCGGTGCCTGTTTGGACATGGATCTGGTAACATCGTTATCACCGTTGAAAATCACCCGATTTTCTGCGGATTGATGATAGTAGATGTTCATCTTGGCTTTGGTATACTCTTCCATAGTGTGGTGATAGTCAAGATGATTTGGGGACAGATTTGTAAACACAGCAATATCCGGACTCTGCTCCATCGTCATCAGCTGGAAAGAGGACAGTTCTACCACAACAATATCCTCCTGCGTCATTCCGTCTACATCAGGTAGCAAAGGTTTTCCGAGGTTTCCGCCTACAAATACGTTGTGGCCTGCGGCCTTGAGAAACTCAGAAATCAGTGTCGTGGTTGTGGTTTTTCCGTCACTGCCGGTCACTGCGATAATGGGACAGGGACACAGGCTGAAGAACACTTCCATCTCGCTGGTCAGTTCACAGCCCTTTTGGACCGCCTTTTGCAGCTGAGGGGTATTGGGGCTCAGACCGGGAGTACGGAATATCACATCATGCTTATGGATCTTGTCCAGATAACTGTCTCCAAGACACAGTTTGGCACCCAAACTTTCCAGTTCTGCGGCCTGCTGAGCCACCATTTCACGGGCTGCCCGGTCGCAGACCGTAACCTTTAGCCCCTCCCGAAGCATCATCCGGATCAAAGGCGTATTGCTGACTCCCATACCAATCACGGCAACAGAGAGCCCTCGCAGACTGTCAAAATATTCCTTCGTGGCGGACATAGTCAGTCCTCCTTCCAAAATAGGAATTACCAATTCTTATCAATTTATTATACTACCATATTGGTGCTAAAATTTCAATTCAAACCATGGATTATCAACTCTGACTTTCTGTGTATTTTCAGGAAAGAAAATCCATTTGACATCCCTGCTCTTTTCCTGTATGCTAACTAAGCAAGCAAGCTGGACAGCCGCGCGGGCGGGACGAAAGGCCCGTCAGTGAGGAAAGTCCGGGCTCCATAGGGCGAGGATAACGGGTAACACCCGCCGGGGGCGACCCCAGGAAAAGTGCAACAGAGATATACCACCGGTCCTTTGGGCCGGAAAGGGTGGAAAGGCGAGGTAAGAGCTCACCCAATGGCGTGTGAAAGCGTCCATTGCTGTAAACTCTATCCGGAGCAACGCCGTGGAGGGACATATGGCCGGCCCGGCCGTCCCGGGGAGGCGGCTTGAGCGTATCGGCAACGGTACGTCGAGATAGATGGCTGTCTTGAATGACAGAACCCGGCTTACAGGCTTACTTGCACCATGACCGCGGCAGAGTTTTGCCGCGGTCCTTTTTATAGAGAATACCACGCCCCTCTGCTCAAGTATGGGGGCATCGAACCGCACTGTATTCAAGAAAAATGGCCGGAGGCAAATGCCTCCGGCCAAATATTTTGAAGTTACTGCTCCCAGTTGTGGTAGACGTTCTGCACATCGTCGTTTTCTTCCAGAAAATCGATGAGCTTTTCCATATTCTTGATGTCGGTCTCATCGGTGAGGGTGACGTAGTTCTGGGGCACCATCTGCACGCCGGCCTCCAGGAAGGTGTAGCCCTTGCCCTCCAGGGCAGCCACAACATCATTGAAGGCATCGGGGTCGGTATAGACCTCAAAGACCTCGTCGTCAGCCTGCATGTCGTCGGCGCCGGATTCCAGAGCGTCCATCATAACGGTATCCTCATCCAGATCCTCGCTCTCAATGACAATAACGCCCTTGCGGTCAAAGGACCAGGACACGCAGCCGGTAGCGCCCAGACCCTTGCCGTACTTGTCCAACAGGTGACGTACTTCGGGTGCGGTGCGGTTACGGTTGTCGGTCAACGCCTCTACAATGACGGCCACACCGTTGGGGCCGTAACCCTCGTACACAACGTTCTCAAAGTTGTCGGTGTTACCGGCGCCCAGGGCCTTGTCGATGGTACGCTTGATGTTGTCGTTGGGCATGTTGGCTGCCTTAGCCTTGGCGATGACGGTGGCCAGACGGGAGTTGTTGGCGGGGTCGCCGCTGCCGCCGGTCTTGACAGCCACGATCATCTCGCGGGCGATCTTTGTAAAGATCTGAGAGCGCTTGGCATCGGCCGCGCCCTTGGTTTTTTGAATATTATGCCACTTGGAATGTCCGGACATTGGTATCGTTCCCTTCTAAATTCAAATCAAAAGCGGTGGTATTATAACATACAAGGTCGGATAATGCAACAGCGAGCCATCAGATACTTGCAAAAACTTCCCTGTGCACCTTTGATACGACTACATTCAGTTGGGGGAAAGCTTTGCGCACACGGTCTGCCAGCGGCACCACCACAACGTTCTCCGTGGCAAAATGGCCTGCGTCCAGCAAGTTGATGCCAAGCGCCTTGGCCTCCAGAAATACGTCGTACTTCACGTCAGCGGTGACAAAGGTGTCGCAACCGGCGGCCAGCGTGTCTGCCAGCATACTGCCGCAGGAGCCGCCGCCCACCGCAACTTTGCACACAGGCTTGCCTGTGTCCATATAGCGCACGTTGACGGCGTTCAGATCTGCCTTCACCTTGGCGGCAAAGGATGCCACGTCCATGGGCGTGTTGGCATCAAGCACACCTACCCGACCAATGCCGTAGGCTCTGCCCTGCCCGTCCACACCGTCCTGATGGAGCTGTTCGATTTCGTTCAGCCCCAACCGTTGGGCCAGCAGGTCATTGACACCGTCCTGTGCCGCGTCCAGATTGGTGTGGGCGCAGATGGCGGCAATGCGGTGCTCTGCGAGCAGCAGTGCCTTCTCCCCTGTTGTGTCGCCGTCGGTGATGGACTTGAGGGGGTGGAAAATCACCGGATGGTGTGCCACGATGAGCTGAGCGCCCATGTCCACAGCTTCACGGATGACATCCGCCGTAATATCCAGCGCCACAAGCACCGTAGCCACAGCCGCATCCGCGCGGCCCACCAACAGGCCTGCGTTGTCAAAGTCCAGCTGGGTGGCAAAGGGCGCTATGGAATCGATATATTGATAAATGTCCTTTACCTGTGCCATGCGTCCCACTCCTCCTTCATCTTTTGCAGGGCGGTATGGACCTGCCGCAGTTCTTCCAGCCGAGCCCGGTCCTTCTCCCCTGTTCCCCGGGAAATACCTTCTATGGCCCGGCCTGTTTTGTCCAGCAGACGCTCCAGGTAATCGTCCCGCAGTTCCTGCTCCATACCTTGCCACTGCTGCCCGGCCCATTCCTCGCCCACAGAGAGAGGTTTTGACTCGCCATAACTTACAAACAGAATATTGTAAAGTTTATCAGCTTCACATATGATTCGTTCCTGCTTGATGCGGTAGCCGTTGCGCCATAGCCATGCCCGCAGATCGTTCTGGGCGCTCATGGGCTGGAGAATGAGGGTATATTCCTCGCTTTTTATCCACGGCGCGGCCTGCAAAATGGCAGCAATGGTTTCACCACCCATACCTGCAATAACGATGGTGTCCACTTCGTCCGGGGCGATAGCGGAAAGGCCGTCGCACAGACGAAAATCGATATTCTCCCGACAGTCATATTCCTTTGCGGTCAGCTTGGCTCGGTCCAGCGGGCCGGGGCGCAGATCGGCGGCGATAGCGCGGCTTATCTTCCCTTCCAACAGCAGGCACACGGGCAGATAGGCGTGATCGGTGCCGATGTCGGCAAGCGCGGCGCCCTCCGGGACCAGGTCGGCCACGGCGCGCAGGCGAGGGGTCAGTTCCGGTTGCTTCACAGTCTCACTTCCCTGATAAAAAAACAGAGGCGGCGGTTGCCACCTCTGTTTCTTGCTTAGTTTGCGGCAGCGATGGCTTCGTTGACCTTAGCCAGCAGCATCTCTACGTCCACACCGTGGACGGCGCAGGCCTGCTCCACAGTCTCGCCGCGGGAGGCGGGGCAGCCCAGGCAGTGCATGCCGATGGACAGGAAGATGGGAGCGGTCTGAGGGGCGATGGTCAGGATATC
>SVLE01000035.1 GCA_015068065.1 Oscillospiraceae bacterium
GATTTGGAGCTTGTGCGCTCTATTACACTCAGTGATGTGTATTCCTACATGAATTATTTAGGCCGTGAGCGGCCCAGACGCCGTAACAGCGCTGACTCCGGCGTTGGCCTGTCTCCAGCTGCCCGAGCCCGTAAGGTGGCGTCAATCCGCTCCTTTTACAAGTATCTGACCAACAAAGCCAAGGTTTTGACGGAAAACCCCATGCAAGACCTGGACTCGCCCCGCCTGAAGAAGTCTTTACCCCGCTATTTAGATCTCAACGAGTCTGTTAATTTATTAACAAGTGTAGATGGAGTAAATCAGACCCGTGATTACTGTATTTTGTCCCTGTTTTTGAACTGTGGCCTGCGAATTTCTGAACTTGTCGGTCTGAATGTGACCGATATTCGCGGTGAACAGCTGCGCGTTCTTGGCAAGGGCAACAAGGAACGTATGATCTTCCTCAATGACGCCTGCCATCAGGCATTGGACGACTGGCTTGTGGAGCGTTCCGGTATGGGTCTGATCGACAAAAACGCACTGTTTGTTACCCGTCAAAATCACAAGCGCATCACCACGGCTGCGGTACATAAACTGGTCAAAAAACATCTGACCGCAGCCGGTTTGGACTCTACCCAGTATTCCTCTCATAAGCTGCGCCATACCGCCGCCACCCTTATGCTCCAGAACGGCGTGGACGTACGCACGCTGCAGGAAGTTTTGGGCCATGACCACCTGAATACTACCCAAATCTATACCCACGTGGATAACGAGGATCTGCGTACCGCTGCCCGTGCAAATCCCCTGGGAAAGCTCAAAAAAGCGAAAACACAGACCGATTCTGATGAAAACCTGAACGATTAAGTAAATGAAAGAGCCTGTGCGTCAGATCCGCACAGGCTCTTTCTAATTATTCGAATATGCTGCCACGATATGAATGAAACGCAGTTCCTGAAAATCATAGGTACTCAAGGGACGATAATCGGAGTCAAAGGAATGAGCTGCGATGAGGATGTTGTCCGGTGTGGGCAGGCCGTTGATTTCAACAATAATAGGTGTGTGCGAAAAACGGTCGCTGGTCAGCTTCAGCTGCACGAAATCCCCCGGAAGCAGCATACTCATATTTGCCTGCACGCCAAAAGGTCCCGGTGTTGCCTGACGGCGCACCATGAAGTTATAAAAGTATTCGACGCCTGTCCATGATGGTGACTTATTGTTTGCATCCACATAGTACCAACCAAAATCCGGTGTGAAGTTCATTACTCCTGTACCCGCATAGAGACACTGTGAGGCGAAATTTGTGCAATCCCCGCCAATGTTTTCGTAATCATAATAGCGCGGATTGCGGTCAAAGGCCCAGCGATGGGCATAGCGTATGGCCGCCCGGCGATCATAGGGAATGATTCGGGGCATAACCTCCCTCCTCTCTCCCCCATCCTATGCCCCCTCCCCTTTTGGCGCTACCGGTTCGCGGATAAAGAAAAAGACGGACAATAAATTGCCCGTCTTTTTCTTTACTTCTTTTTGATTTTGTCGGCAAACAGAATAAATGCTAACGCACACAGGCCCATGAGGAACGGATAATACAGGTACGGAATGATGTGTACGGAGCTGATGGCATAACCGGCAGCTGCCGCGCCGCCCACAGCGTACAGAAGCTGCGCGCCGTAAGGCAGAATGCCCTGCATGACAGAGGCAAAGATGTCCAGCAGAGATGCGGTTCGCTTGGGTGTAATATCAAACTCCTGGGCGATCTCCTTGGCAATGGGTCCACTCATAACAATGGCAATAGTGTTGTTGGCAGTAGCAATATCCACGCCCATAACAAGTGCCGCAATTCCGATCTGGGCTCCGCGCTTAGTATGAATTCGGCCGCGAATGAGTTGGATCAGGGCATCAATGCCGCCAGCCTCTCTGACAAGAGCACCAATGCAGGCCACGATGATGGAAATAACCGTAATATCATACATGGCGTAGATTCCGTTGTAAAGCACGTTAAAGCAATCAGTCCATACAAATGCACCGGAAAACACACCTACGCCCAGAGCCAGGGCTGTGCCGGCAATCAGAATCACAAATACGTTCACACCGACCAGCGCTCCGACCAGAACGACCAGATAGGGCAGCACTTTCATCAGGTCGTACTCCCCTACTGTCAGCGCTGTATCGGCACTGGGTGTAACAATGACCAGCAGAACAAAAGTCAGCACTGCAGCGGGCAGTACGATCCAGAAGTTCATGTGGAACTTGTCGCGCATTTCACAACCCTGCGTACGAACTGCCGCAATGGTGGTATCGGAGATGATGGACAGGTTATCACCAAACATAGCACCACCCACCACAGCGCCCAGACAAAGAGCGATGGAAAAACCGGTTGCCTCACTCACACCCACAGCAAAGGATGCCAGCGCCGCAATGGTGGCGCAGGACGAGCCCATGGACAGGGAAATAAAGCAGGCAATCAGGAACAAACCGCCTACCGCGATTTTGCTGGGCAGGAAGGTAAGAAACAGATTGACCGTACTCTCCGCACCGCCGGCTTCACCGATAGCGCCGGAAAAGGCTCCGGCAACAAGGAAAATCAAACACATCATAATAATGTTTTCGTCTGCAACCCCTGTGGCCATAATAGAAACTTTTTCGTTGAAGGTGTGCTTTTTGTCCTGTACGACAGCTACCAACAGTGCGATAAGGAACACCACAATGGCCTGTACGCCGTAAAACCCGCCCTCAGTTTTCAGCACATATTCAAACAAGATACCAAAGCCCAGATACAGTGCCAGAAACACACCAATGGGCAGCAGGGCAGCCAAATTCTTTCTTTCGTTCATATGCGCAATCTCCTGTTCTTTTTTGATCAGCGACGGCACTTAGAGTACCATGACGGAGGCTGAAAGTCAAGTTTTACAGGCAATTTTCGGCAGAAAAACCCGGCTGCCGATGGTTCGGTAGCCGGGTTAAAACGATTACGGTGCGGTCTTAAAATCAGGCCTTGCCGTCGCAGCCCAGAACGTTGATCAGCTTGTCCTTGACCAGCTCCTTGATATTGGCACGGGCGGGCTTCAGGTACTCGCGGGGGTCAAACTTCTCAGGATGCTCCGCGAAGAACTGACGCACAGTACCGGTCATGGCCAGACGCAGGTCGGAGTCGATGTTGATCTTACACACGGCCAGCTTGGCAGCCTGACGCAGCTGCTCCTCAGGCACGCCAACAGCATCGGGCATGTTGCCGCCATTGTCGTTGATCATCTTCACGTAGTTCTGAGGCACGGAGGAAGAGCCGTGGAGCACGATGGGGAAACCAGGCAGGCGCTTGGAGACCTCTTCCAGGATGTCAAAGCGCAGAGGAGGAGGAACCAGAATGCCCTTCTCGTTGCGAGTGCACTGCTCGGGCTTGAACTTGTAAGCACCGTGGCTGGTGCCGATAGCGATGGCCAGAGAGTCACAGCCGGTCTTGGCAACAAACTCCTCGACCTCCTCGGGACGGGTGTAGGAAGAGTCCTCAGCAGAAACGCTGACCTCATCCTCAACGCCGGCCAGAGAGCCCAGCTCAGCCTCGACCACGACACCGTGATCGTGAGCGTACTCAACGACCTTCTTGGTGATTTCGATGTTCTCGGCGAAGGGCTTGGAGGAAGCATCGATCATGACGGAGGTAAAGCCGCCGTCGATGCAGGACTTACAGGTCTCAAAGCTGTCGCCGTGGTCCAGATGCAGAGCGATGGGAATGTTGGGGCACTCAATAACAGCAGCCTCCACCAGCTTGGTCAGATAGGTGGGGTTGGCGTAAGCACGGGCGCCCTTGGAGACCTGAAGGATCAGGGGGGCGTTGACCTCGCGGGCAGCCTCAGTGATACCCTGAACGATCTCCATGTTGTTCACGTTGAAAGCGCCGATAGCGTAGCCTCCGTCATAGGCCTTCGCGAACATTTCCTTAGTAGTAACAAGTGCCATAAAGAACAACTCCTTTGTAATAATTTGCTAAAATTATTGTATCATTGTCAATTGCAAAAAACAATAGACCGAGTTATGATTTCAATCTATTTTTCCGCAAAATTTTTAGTCACATTCACACTAATCTTCAAATCTTCACGGCATAGCAGAAAAACAGCGCCCGAAACAATATCGGGCGCTGTTTTTTATTTATCATCCCAATCATCATCGGGGAATGTGCTTCTGGGAGCCATTGGGGCTGTTTTTCCAATATACTCCTCTGTCTCAAGAGGCAGGCCACGCCGCGACAACCCATTTCGAACAATGCGGTTCAGGATAGAATAGATCATGGCAAACACAGGAACGCCAATCACCATGCCGGTAAATCCAAACAAACCGCCGAACAGCAGTATGGAAAACAGCACCCAGAATGCGTCCAGACCGGTGGAGTCGCCCAGAATTTTGGGCCCCAGAATATTTCCGTCAAACTGCTGGAGAACAAGAATAAACAGCGCAAAGTAAACACTCTGCAGAGGATTCACCAGCAGGATCAGCAGAATACACGGAATGGCACCGATAAACGGACCGAAAAACGGGATGATATTGGTCACACCAACCACTGTAGCAATGAGGACAGGATACGGGAAGCCGAAAATGTTGCAGCAGATCAGACAGAGAATACCAATGATCAGAGAATCAATGAGTTTTCCAATGATAAAGCCACTGAGAATCCGATACGCGTTGCGAGTCTCTTCCACGATTACATCAGCAAAGCGGGGACGGAAAATACTGTAGGTGATCTTTTTAGCCTGCGCGGCAAAGGTGTCCTTTCTTGTCAGCAGGTAAACGGAAACAATCACACCAATCAAGCTGTCCTTCAGGAAATACAGCACTGTCAGCAGCAAAGAAGAGACCCCGGTTGCAACGCTGCTGAAACTGGGCCAGAACTGTGTCTCGAGCCAGTGCAGGGTGCTGTTTGCAGACTCCAGGTTGGGCAACAAATCACTCTGCAGCCATTCCTGCAACGAGTTTGCTACAGAGTCATAAACAGGCAGCAGAACATCCCGAACATCAGGGTTGCTCTTTAAAAACTCCTGCAGCCAAACCTGTGCGCTGCGGATATATCCGGGCATGGACTGAATCAAACCAACCACGCTGATATACACCTGCGGGATCACCATGGCAAGCAACAGATACAGCAACAGGAACAGGATCAGCAGGCTGAGCAGAATGGCGGCAAAACCAGTAAGCCTCTGCCCTCTTTTGCTCTTACACAGTGTGCCATTACCAATCTGCGCCAGGATCGCGAAGATATTGCGATGCAGGGGCAACAACAGAAAGGCCAGAACCAGACCAAAAGTGATTGGACGAAGGATATAAGCCAGTGATGAGCAAAATCCGGCAATCACATCGATCCGAAGCAAAGCAAAACAAAACAGGATTGCTGCGGCAACCACAAGAAAAGCGGTCACACCCGCCGCTATGTATGGAGCATGTTTTTTATGTTTCATGAAACACCTGCTTTCTTTTCGCAAGTAATGTTATCCTCTCTGCTATTATACCGCAGTTGCACTGTGATTTCCATAACTTTTTCTAAAGATTGTATTAAGAAACGGAACGCCACAAATGCGGCGTTCCGTAACGTGTTTTATTCGGCGAGGAACTTCTCCAGACGGTCAAGACCCTCTCTGATGTTTTCCATAGAAGTGGCATAGGACCAACGGATATAGCCGGGCGCGCCAAAGGCTTCACCGGGCACGACAGCAACAAGCCCCTTTTCCAGCAGAGCCTGAGCAAAGTCAGCAGAGGAATTGATCTTTACGCCCTGAATGGTACGGCCGATCTGCTCCTTGATGTTCATAAAGATATAGAAGGCGCCGTCCGGCTCCAGGCAGCTCAGGCCGGGGATCTTTGCAATGCGCTCCAGGAAATACTTGCGGCGACGGGTATAGGCCAACTGCATCTTGCCCACCAGATCATCCTCGGTGGAATAGGCCTCCAAAGCCGCATACTGGGACACGGAGCAGGGGTTGCCGGTGGAGTGGCTGAGGTAGTTGGCCATAGCCTTGGAAATCTCCTCATTGGCAGCGGCAAAACCGATACGCCAACCGGTCATGGCAAAGGACTTGGATGCACCGTTGATGGTAATGGTGCGCTCCTTGATCTCGTCGCTCAGGGTTGCGAAGCAGGTGAACTCACCTACATAGACCAGCTGGTCATAGATCTCATCGCTGACCACATAAATATCGTGGCGCAGGACAACTTCAGCAAGAGCCTCCAGCTCCTGACGGGAATACAGCATGCCGGTGGGGTTGGAAGGATTGGTAAGGATCACGGCCTTGGTGTTGGGGGTGATTGCTTTTTCCAGCATTTCCGCGGTCAACTTGAACCGGGTGGCCTCAGAGGTCTGAACGATAGTGGGAACACCGCCGGCCATCTTGATTGCCTCCTCATAGGACACCCAATAAGGGGCGGGCAGAATCACCTCATCACCGGGATTGCAGATGGCCTGCAGGGCAACAAACACGTTGTGCTTGGCACCGCTGGTAACACAAATCTGGCTGGGCTGATATTCCACGCCGTACTCCTTCTTCATCCAGGCAGCGATTGCCTTACGCAGAGGCATGATACCGGCGGCAGGAGTATAACGGGTCTGGTTATCGCTAATGGCCTTGATGGCTGCAACCTTGACCTGATCGGGAGTGGCAAAATCAGGCTCACCGGCACCAAAGCCAATGACGTCGATACCGTCTGCCTTCATCTGCTTGGCCAGAGAATCTACCGCGACAGTGGCGGAAGGGGCAATTCCCTTTGCAATTTTGGAAATAGGCTTCATATTGGATAACCTCCGTTAGTTATGAAATTTCTTCTTGACATATTATAAGCATCAACTTGCAAAAGTGCAATAGTATTTTACACTTAAACGGTATTTTTGCATATTCCCACAGTTTATCCTTCAAAATACAGTTTATACATGGAAAAAGGCATAAAACAGGGAGAGCGTTTGCACGCTCTCCCTGTTTTATCAGTTCAGCTTCTCGCAGATCAGTTCGCCCATCCGAACAGTACCCACAAGTTTTTCGGCATCTCCTGCCATATCCGCGGTGTGCCATCCCTCGGCAAGCACGGCGTCAACTGCCTGTTCTATAGCATCTGCTTCCGCAAACAACTGGAATGAGTAGCGGAACATCATGGCCGCAGACAGAATGGTGGCAATGGGATTTGCCTTATTCTGTCCGGCAATATCGGGCGCGGAACCGTGGATCGGCTCATAAAGACCGGGAGCTGTATCACCGATGGAGGCCGAGGGCAGCAATCCGATGGATCCGGTGATCATGGACGCCTCATCGGAAAGAATGTCACCAAACATATTTTCTGTAACCACCACGTCAAACTGACTGGGATCCCGAACCAGCTGCATAGCGCAGTTGTCCACTAACACATCCTCATACTCCACATCGGAATACTCCTGTGCTAACCGGTGCATGATCTCCCGCCACAGGCGTGAGGTTTCCAGCACATTGGCCTTGTCTACGCTGGACACCTTGTTTCTGCGCAGCCGTGCCAGTTCAAAGGCGCGTCTGCCGATACGTTCGATCTCCAGTTCGGAGTAAGCCATCAGATCGCTTGCCTCCACTCCCCTGTCCTCGGTCCGGTAGCGGTCGCGCTTGCCAAAGTACACACCGCCGGTCAACTCACGTACCATCATCAGGTCAATTCCCTTTTCTGCCGTTTCCTTACGCAGCGGGCAGGCATCCGTTAAAGCGGGACGCAGCGTTGCCGGACGGAGGTTTGCATACAGTCCCAGATCCTTTCGGATGGACAGCAGAGCGGTCTCCGGCCGTTTTTCCGGCTGAGTGGAATGCCCCCACTTGGGACCGCCAACCGCGCCGAGCAGGACAGCATCGCAGGCCTTACAGGCTTCGGCGGTCCCGTCAGGATAAGATTTGCCCACGGCATCAATGGCGCAACCACCCATGAGCACATCGGTATAATTGAATTTATGACCGTACTTCCGGGCGATGACGTCCATGACCTTGACTGCCTCGCCCACGACCTCCGGACCGATTCCATCGCCCCGGATCAGTGCGATTTTATACTCCATTATTTTGCCACCCCTCTTGCCTTCAGGGAATTCAGCAGACCGCCGCTTTGAATAATGCCATTGATGAATTCAGGGAACGGCGCCGCCTGATAGGTTTTGCCCGTGGTTTCATCGGTGATCACACCGGTAGCAAAGTCCACGCTGACCTGATCGCCTGCATTGATTTCCTCTGCCGCTTGAGCGCACTCCATGATGGGGAAACCGATGTTAATGGCGTTGCGATAGAAAATGCGGGCAAAAGAGGGGGCGATCACGCACTTGACGCCACAGGCCTTAATGGCCACAGGCGCGTGTTCACGGCTGGAACCACAGCCAAAGTTAGGACCGGCAACGATAATATCCCCTTCCTCCACGGTAGAGGCAAATTGGGCATCAATATCCTCCATACAGTGGGACGCGAGCGCCTTGGGGTCTGGGTTATTCAAATGTCTTGCAGGAATGATAACATCCGTATCAACATTAGCGCCATACTTGTAAACTTTCATTTCGGTCAGTCTCCTTTCTCACGCTCTGGGATCTGCAACGCAGCCGGCAATAGCGGAAGCGGCTGCCACAGCAGGGCTGGCCAGAATGATTTCGGATTCCACATGGCCCATACGGCCCACGAAGTTGCGGTTGGTGGTGGAAACGGCCCGCTCGCCCTCCGCCATGCAGCCCATGTGTCCGCCCAGACAAGGGCCGCATGTTGGGGTGGAAACGGCAGCACCGGCCTGGATAAAGATTTCCATCAGACCTTCCTTCATGGCCTGCATGTATACCTCCTGCGTGGCAGGAATAACCACACAGCGCACATTGGAAGCAACCTTTTTACCCTTCATAATACCCGCAGCAATCCGCATATCCTGAATTCTGCCGTTGGTGCAGGAGCCGATGACCACCTGATCAATGGGCAGACCGGCCACCTCGGACACCACCTTGGTGTTCTCGGGCAGGTGGGGCATAGCCACGGTAGGCTCCAGCGTGTTCAGATCAATAACAACCTCGCTGTCATACACGGCGTCCGGGTCAGCCTGGAACGCCTCACAGGGGCGATTCACGCGACCGTTGATGTACTCCATGGTTTTCTCGTCCACGGGGAAGATTCCATTTTTACCGCCGGCCTCAATGGCCATGTTGGAAATGGTAAAGCGGTCGTCCATGCTCAGAGAGGACACGCCCTCTCCGGTAAATTCGATGGACTTGTACAGCGCGCCGTCCACACCGATGCGTCCGATCAGATGCAGGATCACATCCTTGCCGCTGACATGGGGCTGAAGCTTGCCGGTCAGAGTTACCTTAATTGCGGAGGGCACACGAAACCAGGAAAGGCCGGTAGCCATACCGGCGGCCATGTCGGTGGAACCGATACCGGTGGAAAATGCGCCCAGAGCGCCGTAGGTACAGGTGTGAGAGTCGGCGCCAATGATGACCTCACCGGGTGCGCACAGACCCTTCTCGGGCAGCAGAGCATGCTCCACACCCATCTGTCCGACATCAAAGAAATTTGTAATAGCGTGCTTGTGAGCAAACTCACGTGCCTGCTTGCACAGCTGTGCGGACTTGATATCCTTGCAGGGGGTATAGTGATCCAGAACAATGGCAATCTTGTCTTTGTCAAACACCTGAGTAAAGCCCGCCTTTTCAAATTCAGTGATGGCAACAGGTGTGGTAATGTCGTTTCCAAGCACCAGGTCCAGTTTGGCCTCGATCAGCTGACCGGCCTCCACCTTGTCCAATCCGGCAGCCCGGGCCAGAATTTTCTGTGTCATGGTCATTCCCATAGGAAGGTACCTCCCTCATATCATCTTGTAAATACAGTATGCCAGTTCTCTTGCCAAAAGAATGTAAAGTATGATACAATCTTGCATATTCCTTTTTGGAGGAAGCTATGGGACATCTGAGTTTACACGAATTGGACTTCCCTGCTGATATTTGGGAGTCATTTGCAGCCGATCGGCCGGCGGTACACTGTTCTGCCGGATATCTGATCTATCTGCAGGATACCGATGCCACTTGTTTTTATTATCTGAAATCCGGCCGGGTCAAAAGCTATATTCAGGCTGAAGACGGTGCGCAGCGTGTTCTGAACATCTATGAGCAGGGTGCTCTGTTCGGAGAAGCCTCTTTTTTTGATGAGCTGCCACGGGTTTCCTCTGCCGTTGCCCTTACCTCATGCCAGATCGTCCCCATTGACCGAGAGTTGGTAACAGCCGAGATCAGGCGCAACCCAAACCTCGCCATGCTGATGCTCAAGTATCTGGCAAGGACAGTGCGTGTTCTTTCCACACAAGTGGATGAAATGGCATTTCTGCCTGCTGAACAGCGTATCGCCCGCCATCTGCTCTCCCTGTCCCGCAAACCTGACGGAACGATCACCTGTACACAGGATGAGATCGCTGCCTGTGTATCCGTCAGCCGAATTACCGTCAGCCGCACACTGAATGAATTTGCCCAAAAGGGTTGGCTGAAAACCGGATATCGGTCCGTGGTTTTATCCGATACTGCACCGCTCGAGAATTTGTGCAATCAGGGAAAATGAGAAAGCAGCGTGCCTAATTTAGGCACGCTGCTTTTGTCGTTCAGCTCAGGGTTTGCGCTTTTCTTTTGCCGTTATCTCGTCCATGTGGATTTTCCAGATTCCGGTGACTGCAAAGCTGCGGGCAACCTCGCCGGCAAAGGCCGGCATATGCGCCGGAGTAAGTTTTTCGCACAGGGCACGTAAAGCAGCAATCTTCTCCGCCTCATCTGTCACCGCTGTTGCCGTTCCTCTGACCATGGCACTGCGGAAATAAGTTGTAAAATCATCTTCAGCGGCCACATTCTCTCCCACAAAACTGACCCATACGGCGTTGTTTTTACGCAGCAGGTCCAACTTCTTCCCCTCCAGTGCACAATGGAAGTACAAATCCTCCCCCACACGCACAAGGGACAGCGGCAGGCAATAGGGCTGCTCCCCCTGAATGGCCACGGTGCCGTATTCACATTCGTCAATGACCTTCAAGCCAAATTCACGATCCCGCTCCCGGTCTTTTCTTCGCATAGTCATTCTCCTTATAAGGTGTAAGTGCCGAAGCCTTTACAGCTTCGGCACCTCAGTCATTTACTTATCTTCCAACAGTTTGTTCAGCTCTGCCATGAAAGTGTTAATGTCCTTGAACTGGCGATAGACGGAGGCAAAGCGCACATAGGCCACCTCGTCCACCTTCTTCATACGTTCCATAACCAGTTCGCCGATGCGCTCGGTATTGGTCTCACGCTCCAGAGAGTTCTGCAGCTCCTGCTCGATCTCGTCGGCAATCTTCTCCAGCGTGTCATAGGACACAGGACGTTTTTCACAGGCGCGAATCATGCCGTTGAGCAGCTTGGTCTTGTCAAAGGTCTGGCGGTTGCCATCCTTCTTGATGACCATAAGCGGCAGGCTCTCCACCGTCTCATAAGTCGTAAAGCGCTTATGGCAGGCAAGGCACTCGCGCCGGCGGCGGATGCTGGCGCCCTCCTCAGCAGGGCGGGAGTCCACAACCTTGCTTTCCAGATGTCCACAGAACGGACACTTCATAGTTTTCCCCTCCAACGGATCGGCAGCAGCCGATTTATATCATATTTGTGATTATAGCACGATATTTTGAGTTTTGGTAGTCCCAATTCCACATTTTATGCTGTTTTCTCACAATTTTGTCAGCTGAGGGGCGGCAAATTTCAGCATGAGCCGCTTGGTGCCCACGTTGTCAAAGGCGATCTCGATCATCACATCACCGCCAACTTTCTGAGTGGAGGTAACCATCCCCTTACCAAAGGCCTTGTGATTGACCATATCACCCTTGCGGTACTCAGGCAGTGTCGCAGCGGAGTTGGCAGAATTGATTCCACCGGCGGCAGGTGTTCCCAAGGGCTTTTTACCCGGCAGGGGATACTTTGCTGCACCGGCAGGCGCCGCCTTATAAGAGGTCACACCGGAGGCAGAGCGACTGACAGTTCCGTAAGAACTCTTTCCGCTCTGGGTATAGCCGGTGCGGTAGGGGTTGGAATAGCCGTCGTAACCGGAACTGCGACTGGGGATGCCGCCCCAGTTGTCCTCTTCCCTGCTCAGGAAGGTGCGTCCGCTGCGTTCCAGATACTGGGGCGGGATCTCCTCCACAAAGCGGGACGGGCGGTTGGACATAGTGTGTCCGAATAGCATGCGCTGGCTGGCGCAGGTCAGATACAGCTTCTCCTTTGCCCGGGTGAGGGCCACGTAACACAGGCGGCGCTCCTCCTCCATTTCCTCCGGTTCGCCAATACTGCGCTGTCCGGGAAACAGCCCCTCTTCAATTCCAACTACAAACACCGTGGGAAATTCCAGACCCTTGGCAGAGTGCATGGTCATCATGACCACGCAGTCGTCCCCTGCGTCGTGGCTGTCCAGATCGGTATACAGGGCAATTTCATCCAGGAATCCGGACAGCGAGGGTTCCTCTCCCGCGTTTTCCAGATAGCCGTTGATGGAGGTGAGCAGCTCCCGCACGTTTTCAAGGCGTGTGCGGTCCTCTACCGTGTTCTTGCTTTCCAGCATCACTGCATAGCCGGTTCGGGCGATAAGTTCCTCGTAAAATTCAGGCAGTGCCATGGTTTTGGACAGCTCGCGCATCTGGTCCATCAGGTCGGTGAATACAGCCAGCTTGCCTGCCGACTTCTGCAGTTCCGGGTATTCCCTTGCGTGCTTGACCACATAGTACAGGGAGTGTCCCTGTATCTGCGCAATCTGCTGGGCCATGTCCAGCGTCTTGTCGCCGATGCCACGGGGCGGATTGTTAATAATGCGCCGCAGACGCAAATCATCGTCCGGGTTGTTGAGCACACACAGATAGGCCACCATGTCCTTGACCTCGGCGCGGTCAAAGAAGCGGGTACCGCCGATAATTTTATAGGGGATACCGTTACGCTTGCAGGCATTTTCCATCTGGTTGGACTGGGCATTCATGCGGTAAAGGATGGCGTGATCCTTCCACTTCTTTCCCTGCCCGTAAGCGTCCAAAATGCGCATGGCTACATACTGAGCCTCGTCATTTTCGTTCATGGCTGTGTAAAGCTGCAGCTTATCCCCCGCCCCGGCTTTT
Organism: Oscillospiraceae bacterium; assembly: GCA_015068065.1. Taxonomy (GTDB): domain Bacteria; phylum Bacillota; class Clostridia; order Oscillospirales; family Oscillospiraceae; genus Lawsonibacter. Next base: position 13,090 of record SVLE01000035.1, read on the forward strand.
GTCCACAGTTCCTTGCCCTTGCGTCCCTGATTGTTGCGGATAACCGCGTTGGCCGCGTCCAGAATATTGCCGGTGGAACGGTAGTTCTGCTCCAGGCGTATGACCCGGGCACCCTTGTACTGCTGTTCAAAGGACAGGATATTCTCGATGGTGGCACCCCGGAAGCGGTAGATGGACTGGTCATCGTCACCCACCACGCAGAAGTTCTCATATCCCCCCGCCAGAGTGGAGGCCAGCAGATACTGCAGGTTGTTGGTGTCCTGATACTCGTCGATGAGCACGTAACGGAACTTGCGCTGGTAGTAGCTGCGCACCCCTTCGTCCTGCTGCAGCAGGCGCACAGTGTGCAGAATGATATCGTCAAAATCCAGTGCACTGGCATCCCACAGACGCCGCTCATACTCGGTGTATATCTCTGCAATCTTCTGCAGACGGAAGTCCCCTCCCCGCCTGCACTCAGCCAGATAATCCGCTGCCAGCTTCATCTCGTCCTTGGCTCTGGAGATATAGCCCAGCACGCTGCGGGGGACAAACTGTTTGTCGTCAATGTTACGTTCCTTCAGAATATCCTTGATGACCCGCAGGGAATCGTCGGTATCATAAATGGTAAAGGAAGAAGAAAAGCCCAGCTTTTCAATGTCACGGCGCAGGATGCGCACACAGGCGGAGTGGAAGGTGCTGGCCCAGATATCGTTGGCCTCGGGACCGAGCATACGCTCCAGACGCTCCTTCAGCTCCCCGGCGGCCTTGTTGGTAAAGGTAATAGCCAGAATGGACCAGGGGGTCGCCGGGTCCAGACGGCACAGCTGCTGCATCCGGGGCGCGTCCTCCGGCTTTGGACTGGCGGTATAGCTCTCCAGAAAGGCCACATCCTCCGCCGTTATCCACTCTGGCACTTCCACGCTATCCGAACCCCGCCCGTATTTCATCAGATTGGCAATACGGTTGATGAGTACAGTCGTCTTTCCGCTGCCCGCGCCCGCCAGCAGCAGCAGCGGTCCTTCCGTAGTCAGCACAGCCTCCTGCTGTTCGGTATTAAGCCGGGAAAAATCGCAGGCAATGGCAGCCCTGCGTGCCCGGCAGAATCTCAGTTCCAGTTCATGATCCAACATAACTTCACTCTCATTTCTTGGCGTTCACAGTATTGATTATTGTATTACAATCCACTCCCGGGGTCAAGGCGACACACCGTCAAAAAGTTTTTCCTTTTCCGGGACTGAATCGGCCTCACAGTGCATATACTGCTAACACACGGACGAGCCGTTGCCTGTAACCATCTGTAACTAAATTTTCATCTTGCCGTAACTCTTGAGCAGGAACGTAACCCTTTTTACTTGATATACTAAAATTACAAAGAGGAAAGGAGGCCCCGCCCATGAAAAAGCTCATTCCCCTGCTGTTGGCTGTGTGTCTGCTGATTACCCCAATGATGGGAAAGGTATTTGCTGATGACCAAGTACAGGCTGTTATCCCCGATTCGTTCCCGCAAGCGGATACAACGGACATAGTCTTCTCCGCCGGCAGTGTTCCTGCCGATTCCGCTCTTCTGGACGGGATTCAGCTTCCCATCCACGCACTCATGCTGTCCATGACAGAGCATGAACAGTGCTACGATATCCAGTCTCCCGACTTCGTCTGGACCGGTCTTTACTACGCATTGAGTATGTATGGCGAGGCCGATGACCGGGCACAGCTGACCCAGGACGCCTTGCTGCTTCCCTCCGAGTCGGTGTACGACTTTGCTCGCGCCCTGTTCGCCCAACTGGAAAAACTCCCCCAAATCCCTGCACCGTTGACCGGTTTTATCAACTACGAAACCACAACCGATATTTATCGGTTGTCTCTGGGTGATTTCGCTCAGACACAGCTCCTGCTTGGCGAGCTGGCCCCTCAGGCAGACGGCTCCTTTGTTCTTGACGGAACTCTGAATGCTCTGGAGGACAGTACCCCTCTGTGCTCTTTCCGTGTAATCCTCCAGGAAAACGACACCATGTTTGGCTTCTCTGTCGTGGATGTAAGCCTCGACTGATATTCCTTCTTCCAAAGGAAAGCGCCGCGGATCATTCCGCGGCGCTTTCCCGTTATATTCTCCAGTACAGAAAGAAAACCTCAAGGTCTTTTCAAACCTTGAGGTTTCTGGCAGCGGGAGAAGGATTCGAACCCTCACAAACAGAGTCAGAGTCTGTCGTGCTACCCTTACACAATCCCGCTATATCGCACCCGCTGTCGCAAGCGCAGGATTCATTATAGCAGATGTTTCCGGAATGTCAAGGGGAATTTTTAAAAAATTACCGGTTTTTCAACGGTTGCTCCCCAGCGCAAATCCTTACATTATGCCAATACAAATTAACTGTAATTGATTTTTGTATACAGCTATAGTAAAATCCAAGTGTACATCCCCTGCCGAGGCCCAAATCCATCGAAACATGAAGAAAGGGTGCACCCCCATGGAATTGAACAAGCTTGCGAAATATATTTCCATTTCGGTCCCCGCAGCGTGGGAGCACTGCTATGACGCGGCTATGGCTCAATATCGCCCTGACTGGCTGGATGACTATAATTTTGAGATGATTCTGGACTATTACGGCTTCAGCGAGGAATATTACAAGCCCCGCCTGCGTCAGGAAGTTGCCCTACTGAAAGAGGATGCAATCCTTAACCGCATTTGCTGGCTAATGCACTACATCCTGTTTTATGGCGAAAAGACTGACTTTTTGAATGTCGGCAGTTGGGGTAAAGGGGCCGATCATCCCTTTTCCGAACACGGAAGTCCCGTCACCTGCGTGGTCGCCGCCCTAACCGGACAGGCGATACATGTTCAAAATATGGCCGAGCGGGGCTATGACGAGGAGCAGATTCAGATCCACAAGAACGGTGTCCAAAGATGCTGGGTCGGTCAGCACGAGGACTATGGCGTGGACGGCATCAGCTTTGAGCTGCTGGTATGGATGGGGTGTTTCCTGCGCTGTCATCTGGTTCGGCTGGGACGGCTGCAATATGAGTGTGGCTTGAAACACTTTGGAAAATACGACCATCTGTTCGAAGGGGAGCCCATCTATATCTTCATTCATATTCCGGCCACCGATAACGGCCTGCAGAACGAAGACGTCGGCGAATCCATCCGCCTGGCCCAGGAAAAGCTGGATGAATATTTTCCGCAGATAGCTGGAAAGACGGCGGTATTCTGCACCTACAGCTGGCTGCTCAGCCCTCAGCTGCGTGATATCCTTAAGCCAGATAGCAATATCATCAAATTTCAGGATCGGTTCAACGTTACAGAATCTATTGACGGAACAGGTTCCTTCTTAAACTTTGCCTTTAAAATCAATGCCGCTCCCGGCAGCTTCGACTACAATACTCTTCCCGAGGATACCCACCTGCGCCGCGAAATCAAGGCAAGACTCCTGCGAGGTGACCCTCTTCAGCAAGGTTGGGGTTATTTTACGGTGTGAAAATGTGGACTCCCGACCAGCAGGCGCAGTTCGAACATGACTCAACCCATTACATTCTTTCTGAACTGATTCAATAACAAAGGACGCACCCGAATGGATGCGTCCTTTCTGTTTATCCTTGTTTACTTGGTACCGAAAATGCGGTCGCCGGCATCGCCCAGACCGGGCACGATGTAGGCGTGGTCATTGAGCTTCTCGTCCACGGCAGCCACGTAGATATCCACATCGGGATGATCCTTGCGGATACACTCGATGCCCTCGGGTGCGGCCAGAATATTCATCAGCTTGATGTGCTTGCAGCCGTAGCCCTTCAGGAAGGTGATGGCAGCAGAGGCAGAGCCACCGGTAGCCAGCATGGGATCCAGAACGATGACGTCGCGCTCGGAGATATCGGTGGGCATCTTGCAGTAGTACTCCACAGGAGCGTGAGTCTCCGGGTCGCGGTACAGACCGATGTGGCCCACCTTGGCGGAGGGGATTAGATTCAGAATGCCGTCCACCATGCCCAAACCGGCGCGCAGGATGGGAACGATGGCCAGCTTCTTGCCGGCCAGCTGCTTAAAGGTGCCGGTGGTGATGGGAGTCTTAATGACCACATCCTCCAGAGGCAGGTCACGGGTAGCCTCATAGCACTCCAGAGCGGCAATCTCGGAGACGATCTCGCGGAACTCCTTCACGCCGGTGCGCTCGTCACGCAGGATGCTCAGTTTGTGCTGCAGCAGCGGATGATCCAGAACATGAACTTTGTTATCCATCGTACATTTTCCCCTTTATGTTTATTGTTTGTTTTGCTCTTTTTCAAGTCTCTCCCGCTCCGCCTGAGACAGGCGGTGATACACAGGAGCCAGTGCTTCGCCCGGAACGAGTCCGTCCTTTCTGGCAAGCTCCAGTGCCGCCCGGGCCACACCCCAGGCAGTTTGCCAGCGCAGGTGGATAGGTGCCAGTCGCAGGTCGTCCATGCGCTCCTGCCACTCATTATAGCACAGCTGCGCTCCGTCTCCAACTAATATTTTCGGTCCGGACAGCTTTTTTAGCTCTTCTTCCAGATCCACAAGGCCGATGGCCCTATCCGGACTCAGTCGCTCCAGTCGTCCGTTTTCCGCACGGAACACAGCGTTATAGACCTGACTTCTTCTGGCATCCATGGCAGAGATAATAATGCCGTCCATGTGGGCCAGCTGCCAGGCCATGGATTCCAGCGTAGAGCAGGGCGCACAGGGCTTCTCCCCCGCCCATGCAAGGCCCTTTGCCGTAGACACACCGATGCGCAATCCGGTAAAGGATCCCGGTCCTGCGGCCACCGCCACCACATCCACGTCATCCATAGTCTGGCCACACTGGGTCAGCAGGCTGTCTACCATGGGCATCAGGGTACGGCTATGGGTCAGGCCGCTGTTCTGAAAGGTCTGCGCAATCAGCTTTTCATCCTCACACAATGCTGCAGAACAGGCCGTAGCCGAAGACTCCAGCGCAAGTATCTTCATATTCCACTCTCCCAGGCAATAAAATCAGTTACAGTTCAATTCCGCTAATACAAATGATCCGTTGGTCGTCCGTATCTCCCCGGCGGATGTCAACACGGACACAACTGCCATCCAACGCATCATCTACATTCTCGCTCCACTCCACGGCACACACACCATTGCGGGCAAGATAATCCTCCCAACCGATGTCAAACAGCTCGTCCGATGAACCAAGCCGGTACATATCGAAATGGAACAGGGGCAGCCTGCCCCCTTCATACTCGTTGACGATGGTAAAGGTGGGGCTGGTCACCTGCCCCGATATGCCCAGTCCCCGGGCAAGCCCCCGGGTAAAGGCGGTCTTGCCGGCGCCGAGGTCTCCGGTATAGGCAATCACTGCTCCGCCGTTCAGTGCCCGGCCCAGCCGTTCCCCCAACGCTTCTGTCTGCAAAACGCCGTCTGTACGATACTCCATTCCATGCACCTGCCTTTGATTGCGTTTATCATAACACAAAACTGTTTACCTTTCCACTCCAAGGTGGTAAAATAATAAGAAATCTTTCGAAAGGAGGCGATCACTCTGCGCCGGCTGACTGATTTTTTGGTTGAGTTCTCCCGTAAAGGTGACATGGTGCTGCTGGCACTGTGTACGGCAGCCAGTCTCTACGGCATTGCTCTCATTTACAGCGCCACCCGCTGGACCGGCGGGTACCGTTCCGTTCTGGTGCAGAGTATTGCCCTGCTGGTTGGGATCTGCTTCTATATCCTGCTGACTTTTGTGGACTTCCAGGTGCTGGTGGAGACAGGTTGGAAAGCCTTTTTCGCCTTTGATATCGGATTAATTCTGCTCTTGCTCACCCCTCTGGGTACCGATAATAATTCAGGGAACCTGAACTGGCTTGCTCTGGACAAGATCATTCCGGGCTTTCCTCTTGACATGCAACCAAACGAGATCGTCAAGATTCCCTTTATCCTGCTGCTGGCCTATCAAATCACCCACATTCAGGAGCGCGGACGTGACATCAGTTCCATTCCAAGCGTCTTTCAGATTGCCGGACATACGCTGCTCATGGTTGGCGTCATCGCCGTGATCTGCGGAGATATGGGTATGTGCCTTGTGTATCTTTGTATCTTCATTGTCATGGCCTGGATCGCCGGGGTAAAAAAGCGTTGGTTCCTGTTCGGCGGCGTCGGCCTGGTGGGCGGTTTTTTCCTGGCCTGGCGTACGGTCCTTCAGTCGGACCGCTTTCGATATATCCGCATGCGCTTTCTTGTGGTGCTGGATCACGATCTGGATCCACTGGACAAAGGATTTCACCAAAACCGTTCCCTGCTGGCCCTTGGCTCCGGCCAGTTCACCGGCCAGGGCTACCTGAACGGAACGCAAACACAGGCCCCCTATTCCAGCGCCCTGCCAGCCCGGCACACAGACTTTATCTTTTCCGCCTGCGGTGAGGAACTGGGCATGTTGGGCTACGATCATTCTTGTG
>SVLE01000069.1 GCA_015068065.1 Oscillospiraceae bacterium
GGCTGAAAATCGAGTAGGAGGGGCCTGAGCCCCGACCTCTCACACCACCGTGCGTACGGTTCCGTACACGGCGGTTCAATCGCATAAGTGCAACGACTCGTATCGGGCGAGGATACTGAAGTATCCCGCCTGTGCGAGTCGTTCGTTTGTTATTGAGCGTGTTAACACTGGGCTTCCGGCCACATTCCAGTAGGCTTTAACATATCCCCATTTGTGAGCGTAATATTTCGGTATGCCCAACTTCATAAGGTTTCTTATTCTCGCTTTTGGGACTTTCCATTGCTTCCAAATGTAAACACGGAGTCTCCTTCTCAGCCACTTGTCCCATTCCTGCATTGTTGTCTTCATGCTCGCTATCCCGAAGTAGCCCAACCATCCCCGGATGTAAACCTTTACGTTCTCCATCACCTTCCGGACATTTCTGCCCTGACTGCGGGAAGTCAGTTCTTTCAGTTTGGCTTTGGCTTTCTTCATGGACTTTGCGTGTACTCGGATGTAGACTCCATCCTTTCCCTTCCCAAGCGCAAAGCCCAGAAATTTAAAATTTCGGATACTGAACACGCTCACTACTTTGCTCTTTTCCACGTTCATCTTGAGTTTCAATTTGCCCTCAAGATACCGCTGTGTACTCTCCAGAAGCCTCTGTGCTGCCCTCGGACTCTTTGCCAGCACCACAATATCGTCCGCATATCGGATAACCGGTACTCCTCTGTTCTCCATCTCCTTGTCATACTCGTTCAAGTAGATGTTCGCAAGTAGCGGAGATAACGGGCCACCCTGTGGGCTACCTTCTGTGGTTTTGACCAACAATCCGTTTTCCATGACTCCTGCCTTCAGGTACCGTTTAATCAGTTCTATCACGCGTTTGTCGTGGATGTTCTTTCGTAACAGATTCATCAGCAGTTCGTGGTTCAGGGTATCGAAATATTTAGACAGGTCTACCAACACTGCACTGGTGTATCCTTGCTCCGCATACTGCTTCACCTTCTGAATCGCCTGCTGTGCGCTTCTCTTCGGACGGTAGCCATAGCTATCATCCGAGAACAGCGGTTCGTAGATTGGAACTAATTGCTGTGCGATTGCCTGCTGGATGATGCGGTCTATGACAGTTGGAATGCCCAATTTTCTTACACCGCCATCCGGCTTGGGGATTTCCTTTCGGCGCACCGGTTGGGGTTTGTACTTCCCCTGCCGTATCGTGTCCAAAAGTTCCTCCCGGTGTTCTCTCAACCAGGGCAATGCATCCTCGACGGTCATCCCATCAATTCCAGGCGCTCCCTGGTTGGCTCTTACCCGCTTGTAGGCTCTGTTCAGATTATCTCTGCTCAGTATCCGTTCAAGCAGGTCTGCACCGTCCCGTTCACCGTTTTCCCGCTCGCCAACACTCTGCCCTCCCACATACTCTTCGTGTTCCGCACTATCCCTTTGTGGGCAGTTCAGGTTTTCCTGATATTCTGCTTTCTTCATGTTGGCCTCCTTCTTTCGTTTACTAAGGACTTACGATTGTTCGGTCCTTCCCGAGTTTTTTTTCCCCGGTACTATGACCTCTGCTGACTCCTTGCAGTTCGTTGTTACTACGCATTTTTTTTTCGAATACGTCTACTTGATGCGCCTGCAAGGCCTCCCCGGGTACTCACACATTCTTTCCCTCTTTACCTGCCATATTTACCACAGACGATTCCGTGCAGTTATTGGACTTTGACTTTGTTAGGAGTCTCATCCTCGTCCGGGGCCTTATATATGATTCCTGTTCGTCAGGCCAGAGTTTTGCCGCCGTCTTTCTTCAGATCCCGCCTCACGACGGACACCCTTGACTTAGGCTATATCCTTCCCACTGCCGGGCGGGTTCGGGACTTTCACCCTTTAGAACGTGCGCTCACCGGGCGCACTAACAAAGCGCTGTCATCCAAACCGGATGACAGCGCTTTGTTGTTATTTTATTCGGAAATTTCCTCGGGCATACGCTTTTTCACGCCGCGGAACACAAAGAAGAAGCAGATCATATGTGCCGCGAAGGTCATACCCCAGGAGATGGGATAGGATACATACAGACTGTTCAGGGTGCCCACCTGACGGAAAATGGTAAAGATCCACACAATGCGCAGACCGCAGGCACCCAGCAGACTGATACTGGTGGGCAGCCACGACCACCCAAGGCCGCGCATGCCGCCGCAGCCGATCTCCATCAGACCGCAGAAGAAGTAGAAGCTGGCCACGAAGCTCATTCGTGTGAGGCCCACCGCGATCATCTCTTCCTGCAGACCTTCGCTGTCCGAGCAGTAGATGGCCAGCAGCTTGTCACCGCACAGATAAGCCAGATTGCCCAGAACCAGTCCCACAACGAAAACCACCACAATGCAGATGCCCATGACCCGCAGGATGCGCTTGGGCTTCTGTGCGCCCAGATTCTGGCTGACAAAGGTGATACAGGCCTGATAAACGGCGTTCATTGCGGTGTAAACAAAGCCCTCAATGTTGGCCGCCGCCGCATTGCCCGCCACCACCACCGAGCCAAAGGAGTTGATGGAGGACTGGATAATCACGTTGGACAGGGAGAACAGGCTGCCCTGAATACCGGCGGGCAGACCCACCTTGATCATGCCGATGAGCTTGTCCTTATAAATATGGATTTCCTTGATGTTCAGGTGGCAGCAGTCCTCCCGCAGGGTCAGGACGCGGATGACCAGCGCAGCAGAAACGATCTGAGAGGCCACAGTGGCGATGGCAACACCGGCCACGCCCATGTGGAGGAAAATAACGGTGATCAGATTGAGCACCACATTGACCACGCCCGACAGCGACAGGATGTACAAGGGGCGCTTGGTATCGCCCACCGCACGCAGCACCGCCGCGCCGAAGTTATAGGCGATGTTGAAGGGCATGCCACAGAAATAGATCTTCAGATACAGTGATGCCAGCGGCAGCACATCCTCCGGCGAACCCATCAGCCGCAAGAGCGGCGTGGAAAACACCAGACCCACGATACCCGCCATCACACCGATGATGAGGCTGGAACCCATGGCGCAGTGCACCGTTTCGGACACCGAATCCTGATCGCCCGCGCCGTAATAGCGGGCTACCAGCACGTTGCAGCCCACCGAAACACCCATGAACAGGTTGACCAGCAGGTTGACCAGCGCGCCGGTGGAGCCTACGGCAGCCAGTGCGGCAGAACCGGCAAACCGGCCCACCACCACCACGTCGGCGGCGTTGTACAGCAGCTGCAGCATACCCGACAGCATCAGCGGCACGGAAAAGCGGATGATCTTGCCCAGCAGGGGGCCTTCGGTCATGTTCAGATTGGTGGCTCTCGCCATAAACATTCCCCTTCTTTCTTATAAAAAAG
>SVLE01000036.1 GCA_015068065.1 Oscillospiraceae bacterium
CGTCCGCCCAAGGTGGAAATAAAGATGCCCAGAGCCACGGCGGTGGAGGAGAATACGCCGATGACCGTATCGCTGGTCAGGGCGGAGCGGCGGCGCACCAGATTGAACAGCACCGCAAACACCACCGCGAAGACGACTGCCGCCCATGTTGGCTCGCCAAAACCGCAGATAGCGCCGATGGCCATGCCGGTAAAGGCGGAGTGGCCCAACGCGTCGGAGAAAAAGGACATGCGGCTGTGCACTACCATGGTGGACAGAAGGCCGAACAGGGGAGAGATGACCAGAATTGCCAGCAGGGCGTTTTTCATAAAGTACATGCTGCCCGTTTCGGCCCACTCAAAGGGGAGCAGATCAACGAGAGAATACCACAGCTGCATCATTCTTCGCCCCCTTTCCCCATACGCAGATGGAAGGTTTGATAGAATTCGGGGGAGGAGAGCACCTCATCGGGCTTGCCTGCTTTCAGTACATGTTTGTTGAGCAGAACAACTTTGTCGGCAAAGTGGTCCAGCGTGGCAAAGTCGTGGGTGGTCAGGAAGATGGACAGGTCGTACTGGGTGCGCAGTTCATCCAGCATGTCCAGCAACTGATGTTCACCCTCTACGTCCACGCCGGAAAGAGGCTCGTCCAGCAGCAGGATGTGAGGAACAGGCTCCAGTGCCAGCGCCAGCAGCACCCGCTGCAGCTGACCGCCGGACAGGCCGCCCATAGGCTTGTCCAACAGATCCTCACCGTGTACCCGGGCAAGGCAAGCGGCGGCCTGCTCCCGGTAACGCTTTGGGATGGGCAGCCACGCCGGCCAATTAGAGGTGGCGGCGGTGAAGAAGTCCAGTACGGACAGGGGATCGCCCCGGTCAAAGGTAGGGGACTGGGGCACATAGCCCACCAGCGGGCGGGTGCCCTTGGCGGTACCAGTGGGGTCGCTGAGCCGGATTGCGGGGCCGCCGGCAGGGGAAAAGGTGATGGAGCCGGCGTAGGGCAACTGTCCCAGAATGGCCCGCAGCAGAGAGGACTTGCCTGCTCCGTTGGGACCGATGAGGGCCACGATTTCGCCGCAGTGCAGATGGAAGGAAACGTCAGACAGAATGGAGTCTCCCTCCAACTGGACGGACAGCCCGTCCAGCTTCAGACAGCAGGCATCGGCGCAGCCGCTGACCAGTCTTCCGTGTTTGATCTTTCTCATGGCAGGGTAAATACCTCCCGTCCGGCAAAGCCGTTGATCAGGGTATAGACATTGTTCAGGAACAACTCTTCATAAGGGGTGGTGGGAGAGTCGTCCTCCTCTGTGGGCTCACGTCCGTCCATGATCATGGACAGCTGTACCACAGAGCAGTCCGTCTCCCGGGAGATGGCGTTGGCAGTGGCATCGGAACCGTTGACCTCGGTAAAGATGACGGGTATATCAAGTTCGTTTACCAGCCGGGCGATATCCACGATCTCTTTTGCGCTGGCCTCGCTGCCCGCTTCCTCCTCAATGGCCCGCAATAGAGGCAGATCCAGCGTGTTGGCGAAGTATTGGAAGCCGTCATGGAAGGTGATAAGGCCGGGGACAGAAATTTTTTCTTCTTCAAAAATACGCAGCGCGTTATGAGCCGTATAGTAGGCTGTATCCAGCGTATTGCCTACGGCGTTTTCCCACAGCAGGTCTCTGTGTTCCGGCAGGACTTCGGAAAGGCCGACGCGCAGATTATCGACCATGATCTGGGCACGCAGGGGGTCCATCCAGTAGTGGGGGTCAAAGTGGTCATGGTCATCGTCGCCGTGATCGTGGTCGTGATGGCCCGTGGCGGGGAGCAGATCCACTCCCTTGGAGCAGTCGATGACAACGGCATCGGTGTCGGCAAGGGCGTCGGACATGAAGGCCTCCAGTCCTGCACCGTTCAGGGCCAGCACGTCGGCCCGCTCAATCTTTTTCATGTCATTGACGGACAGGGTGTAGTCGTGCAGACAGCTGACGCTGCCGGTATCCAGCCGCTCTACCGTTACATTGGGGATGCCTTCCGTGAGATCCAGAGCAAAGAGGTAGAGGGGATACGTAGTGGCAGTGATGGTCAAAGTGGTTTCCTGTGCCGGGACGGAGGATGTACAGCCCGACAGGAGCAATAAGACGCACAGGGCGCAGAGCAGTCGCTTCATAAAAGCCTCCAAAGGGTGAGGAATGATTTAATATAGCATATTTTATGAGAAATGTAAATGCGGGAGATAAATCGTCCCTTTTTACTTTTGGACTGATGGGTTCCGGCTCCGGCGGTTTCACCAAGTATTGGTGCGGACAGGATCATTATGGTAAAATAAAACGGGTAGATAAAAAATTTTAAAAGGCTATTGACTCTCACGTTGCGTCATAGAGTACATTCCCTTTGTGAGGTGATAAAATTGAAAATGCAGATTAAAGAATTTGCCGAATTTACGGGTGTAAGTGTGCGCACACTGCATTATTACGATGAAATAGGATTGTTGATTCCGGCCTTTGTTGACAGGGCTACAGGCTATCGTTTTTACGACGAAACTTCTCTTCTTCGTATGCAAGAGATTCTCTTTTACCGTGAACTTGACTTTTCCTTAAGAAGCATTGGAGAGATTTTATCATCCCCGAATTATGACAAAACCAAGGCGCTAAACGAGCAAAAACACTTGCTCACGCTCAAAAAAGAACGGTTGGAACGGTTGATTTCCGCCATTGATAGCGCCGTGAAAGGGGAAAATGTTATGAACGCATTCGACAACAGCGAGTTTGAAAAGTATAAGACGGAGGTCAAAGAAAAATGGGGCAAAACGGATGCCTACAGAGAACACGCAGAACGGACCAAGAATTACTCCAAGCAGAAGTGGAATGACCTTGCCGAGGAAATGGACCGCATCATGGCAGACTTTGCGGTGTGCATGAAAAAGGTCAAAACGCCTGATTCCACCGAGGTGCAGAATCTTGTGAAAACGCTGCAGAACCATATTACCGAGAATTACTACCTTTGTACAAACGAAATTCTGGAAGGTCTCGGTCAGATGTATGCTGCAGATGAACGCTTTAGGAACAACATCGACAAGCACGCTGATGGTACAGCAGCGTTCATCTGTGAAGCAATCAAGGTGTATTGCGGCAAGTAATTCCAATTGATCAACAGATGCTGTCTTTGAATATACCTCTCTTCGTCGAAGTGACGGAGAGAGGTTGTTTCTTGCCCAAATCAGTCCGAATGGTAAAAGGGAAGATAAATCGTGATTTGAAAAGGCGACTTGACTTTTTCTATCAAAGAGATACAATATAAATACCCCACCCTGGGGGGGTGTATGGCGAAAAGAAAGCGGGTGTTATGATGAACACACAGAAGAATATCCTAATTGCTTTTATCCTGAACCTGACCTTTTCCGTATTTGAACTCTTTGGCGGGCTTGTTACCGGCAGCGTGGCGATTATCTCCGATGCCGTACACGATGTGGGGGATGCGGCCAGTATCGGCGTATCTTATTTTTTGGAGAAAAAGAGCAAAAAACAGCCGGACGAGGAATATACCTACGGCTATGCAAGGTATTCCGTGATAGGCAGCGTGATCACCACTCTGATTCTTCTGTTTGGGTCTGTTGTGGTGATTTACAATGCGGTCGGCAGACTGATCGACCCTGTACAGATTAACTATGACGGGATGATTGCCTTTGCCATTGTCGGCGTGTGTGTAAATTTTGCCGCAGCGGCTTTTACCCGTGAGGGGGGCTCGCTGAACCAGAAGGCGGTCAACCTGCATATGCTTGAAGATGTGCTCGGATGGGCGGTTGTACTGTTGGGCGCTGTTGTCATGCGCTTTACCGATCTGGCAGTTATTGATCCACTCATGTCTATGGGCGTGGCGGCATTCATTTTTGTCAATGCGGTAAGAAACTTGAAAGAGGCGCTGGATCTGTTCCTTGAAAAGGTGCCCCGGGATATTGACGTGAGAGAAATTGAGGAACACATTGCTCGAATTGACGGCGTGATCGATGTGCATCATATCCACGTCTGGAGCATGGACGGACAGCACAACTACGCCACCATGCATATCGTGACGGATGGCAATTGGCGGCAGATCAAAGAACAAGTGCGCGAGGAACTGAGAGAACATGGCATCGGCCACGCGACCCTTGAGCCGGAAACGGTGGGAGAGCATTGCGGCTTGGAGCAGTGTCATGTGGAATTTAAGACCGAATCCGGACACCATCATCATCACCACCATCATCATCATTGATGAAAAAAGCAGAACGGTACGTTCTGCTTTTTTTTGCGAACAGACCCGAAACGATGGGCGTTTAAAAGGCGGTCTGCCGTGGTATAGTTTCAGAATGGCCTGCGTTGATACAGAAAAGAAAACAGAGGGAAAATCTGCGGTCAAAGGTTGAAAATTGGGGGGAAATCATGTAAAATAAAGTGATTGTTTGCGCCCATGAATAAAAACAAAGAGAGGCACACCCATGAGTGAGCATAGGGATAATTCAACAAAGACCATCAGCATCGTCATGGTCATCACCCTGTTGGGCAAGGTGCTTGGCTTGGTGCGGGATCGGATGCTGGCGGTGAATTACGGTACGGGGATGGAGGCAAACGCTTTCTATACCGCAAGCCGCATTCCACGCGTGTTTTTCGACGCGGTGTTTGCCTCCGCCATCGCAGCCTGTTTTATTCCCGTGTTCAGCGAGTATCTGACCAAACAGGGACGGGAAAAGGCCTTCCGCTTCGCGGGCACGTTCCTGACGGTGATGGCGGTGCTGACGGCGGTACTCTCTGCCGTGGGCATGGGCTTTGCCGGGCCACTGGTGGAGCTGTTTGCCGACGGATATGACGAGGCCACGGCACAGCTGGCCGTTCGGCTGACCCGGATCATGTTCCCCACAGTGCTCTTTACCGGGGTTGCCTTTTCCTTTGTGGGCATCCTTCAGTCACTGGATGAGTTCAATATTCCTGCCCTGATCAGTACCATTTCCAATCTGGTCATCATCGGGTACTATTTTACATTCAATGAGCGGTTTGGAATCTATGGTCTGGCGGTGGCATTTCTGCTGGGCTGGCTGCTGCAGGCGGTGGTGCAGGTGCCTGCGCTGAAGAAAAAAGGGTTTCGTTATTATCCTGGCCTTAACTGGCGCTCTGACGGGATGAAAAAGGTGTTTTCTCTGATGGTGCCCGTGATGGTCTCCACCTGGGTGCAGCCCATCAATCTGACCGTCAACTCCAAGTTCGGTTCCCGGCTGTACGGCGGTGCGGGCGTGTCCGCCATTGAAATATCCACCAACCTGTACCTGATCATCGCCGGAGTATTCGTGCTGTCAGTGACCAATGTTATTTTTCCCAAACTCTCCCGGCAGAACGCCCAGGGAGAGGGGGACGCTTTCCGTGAAACCCTGAGGCAGACGGTACATGCCACCCTGTTCTTTGTACTGCCCATGTGCGCGGGACTGATGGTCCTTGCCCGACCGCTGGTATCCTTTGTCTACGGTGGCGGCCTGTTTGATGAGTTTTCCGTATCCATCACCGCCCAGGGCCTGGTCTGGGTAACGCTGGGTATGGTGGGGTACGCGGTACAGAACATCCTCAGCCGTGCCTATTTCGCCCGTCAGGACGGGCGCACGCCGCTGATTGCGGGCGGGCTGTCCATTTTGGTGAATATTCTGTTGTGCATGGTTCTGACCCAGAGGTTGCAGGTGGCAGGTCTGGCCATCGCGTCTTCTGTTTCTTCCACGGTGTATGCGCTGCTGCTGCTTTTGCCGCTGGAAAAGAAGGGGGAGCGGGTATTCAACGCCGCCTTCTGGAAGGACATGGCCAGAACGCTGGCGGCTACGCTGGCTATGGCGTTTGGAGCGTGGCTCGTGGTACATTTTGTATCCGGGTTGCTGCCTCCAGGGAAGATGGGCGAGCTGATCGTGCTTGGTACTACCGCCGTAGTCGGAATGGCAATTTACTTTACAGCGGCGGTATTGCTGCGGATACCGGAGGCTCGTATGGTGAGTGATATGGCAAAACGCATCCTGAAACGAGGTGGATGATATGCAGCGAATCAAAAATATCCTGAACGCCAGCGTGGTGTGCCGGTGGCTGTTCGCGCTGGCTGACTGGCTGGGTGTCCAATGGGAAAACAGCCGGGCAGTTCAGCTGTTCCTGAGCCCATCCGGGCGCGGAGAGGGCGCATCCAGAAGCAGTTTGTTTGCCCATATCTGGAACTGGATGCATGGCATCCTGTGCTGGCTGTATGAAAAGCTGCGGTTGGAGAAACTGCTGGGTGACAGCGTGTTCACGCAACTGTGGTTCTGGTGTATGCTGCCTGTGGCCTTTGCTGCCCTGCTGCCAACCATGGTGGTGGCGGGTCTGAGCGCGGTGGCGGTGTGTTCGCTGCTGCTGAAGCTGCTGCGTGACCGGCAGCGTGAACTGACTTATTCGCCCATCAACAAGTATGTAATGCTCTACTGCATGGTGTATGCGGTAGGCACTGTGGCCTCGGTGACCCCCCGGGCCAGCCTGCCAGTTGGTCTGCTGACCGTGTTCTTTACCCTGTTTGCCCTGGTACCTCTGAACAGCGTGGACAGCAGGGGACAGATGGAACGGATGGTCAAGCTGATGGTGTTGGGCGGGGTGCTGGTCTCCCTGTACGGCATGGCCCAATATGTATTCCGCTTCGGCTATCAGTCCGATGCATGGGTAGACAGCTCCATGTTTGGTGCCATCGGGTTCCGTGTGGTTGCCACGCTGGAAAATCCCAATATGCTGGGACAGTATCTGGTGCTGATGATTCCCTTGGGCGGAGCCTGCCTGCTCAACGCGAAGAAGAAAAAAGAACGCTGGTTCTGGCTTGGCTGCTGTGGTGTGATGTGCGTGTGCATGGTGCTCACTTTCTCACGCGGCGCGTGGCTGGCCCTTCTGATTGCGGGCCTGCTGTTTGCGGTGCTGATCAACCCCAGACTGCTGATGGCGGCACCCTTTGCATTGTTGGCCCTTTACTTTGTGCTGCCCGACACCATTATTCAGCGCTTTACCAGCATCGGTAATCTGGCAGACCGTTCTACATCCTACCGCGTATCCATCTGGCTGGGATCCATTCGGATGCTGAAGGATTACTGGTTGTGTGGTGTTGGTCCGGGTGATGCGGCGTTTAACACCGTGTACCCCACCTATGCCTATGACGAGATCGTTACTCCCCACAGCCACAACCTGCTGCTGCAAATCACCGCGGACGCGGGTGTGTGCGCGCTGGTGATCTTCTGCGTGATCCTGTTGTGCTACTTCCGCTGGTTGTGTGCCGCCCTGCACCGGACGAAGACGGGGAAGGGCAGACTGATCCAGATCGCATTTCTCTCCGGTGTGGCCGGCTTTATGGTGCAGGCTATGACGGACTTCTCGTTCTACAACTACCGGGTCATGTTCGTGTTCTGGGTCTATCTGGCTCTGGGTATGGCGGCAGCCCGATGGAATAACCTGCCTGAGGAGGTGGAAGGATGATCAAAGTACTCAATATTATCAGCGATACGAACATTGGCGGCGCGGGTCGTGTGCTGCTGAATTATATGAGCCGGGCCGACCGGGAGCACTTTGATGTGTCCGTTGCCATGCCCCGGAGCAGCCTGCTCAAGGTCCCGCTGGAGGAGCTGGGCACCACCGTGTACGAAGTGGACGGGCTGGCTGATCGTTCCTACCACAAGGACGATGTGAAGGAGCTGATGGCCCTCATCCGCAAGGTGGAGCCTGACATCGTCCACACCCACGGTGCGCTGTCCGGCCGTATCGCCGGACGACGCTGCGGCAGAGTGGTCATCTATACCCGCCACTCCGCGTTCCCTGTTCCCGCAAAGCTGAAATACCCTCCCGGACGATGGGTGAACAAGTGGGTCAACGAACATTATTCCGATCACATCATTGCCGTCAGCCCCGCGGCGGCGGAGAATCTGACCGATGCAGGGATCTCGTCCAAACGCATCACCGTGATGATGAACGGGGTGACCCCCGTGGCCCGCAAATCCGAGGCGGAATGTGCCGCTCTGCGGGAGCAGTGGGGTATCCAGGAGGACGAGTTCGTGCTGGGTATTTTGGCCCGAATCGAGCCTTATAAGGGCCATATGCACATTCTGGAGGCCATGAAGAGCCTGAACGATCAGGGCAGGAAAGTGCGCCTGCTGGTGGCGGGTATCGGTGATTTTGAGGCAGAACTCAAGGAAAAGACCCGGGAACTGGGCCTTGAGGACCGGGTGGTCTATTTGGGATTCCAGACGGATGTGGCGGCGGTGCTGTCCGTGCTTGACCTGCAGCTCAACGCATCCTACGGCACGGAGACCTCCAGCCTGTCCATTCTGGAGGGCTTAAGCATGGGCCTTCCCGCTGTGGTCAGTACTTACGGCGGCAACCCCTGGCTCATTGATGACGGGGAGGACGGACTGCTGTTTGAAAACCGCAACAGTGCCGATCTGGCCCGGTGCATTGCCCGGCTTATGGATGAGCCGGACACGCTGGAACAAATGAAACAGCGCGCCGTTGAGATATTCTCTCAGCGGTTTACGGCGGAGATTTTCGCCCAGAATATAGAAAATGTGTATTATAAAGCGATGGAGGGTAAACGCCATGAGTGAGAAAAAGAGAATCAAGTGGAAGCTGAACCTATTTGACATTGTTCTTCTGGCAGTGGTGCTTGTGGCCGCTGTTGGCCTGCTGGCATGGAAATTTGCAGGCAGCAATCAGACCGAGGTGGACCCCAACAGTGGTGTCACTGTGCCCAAGGGAACCTATCCCGTGAGCTATGTAGTGGAACTGGAGCAGCTGCATGAGCAGACGGCGGGCATGGTCGCCGTGGGTGATGAATTGTATGAACGCACCAAAAAGGAACTCATGGGCACCGTACAGTCGGTGGAGGTTGCTCAGACCCGCACCCTGACCAAGAATGAGTTGGAGGGCACCTTCCAGTTTGCCGAAGTGCCCGAGCGATACAACGTTGTTATGGAGATCACCGCACAGGCAGTGGAGAATCCGGACGGCATCGTGCTGGAGAGCGGGCTGGAGATTCGTGCCGGCACCTCGGTGCGCGTGTTTGGCCCCGGCTACTACGGCGCGGGCTATATCCTGTCTGTGGAGAGAGGGTGAGCACATATGAAGAAGCTCATTGATGAAAACGGCCGCCTGTTCGGCCTGATCAGCATCATTGATGTTGCGGTCATCGCTGTGGTTGCGGTGCTGGCAGTGGCCCTTTATACCAAGGACACCGCCATGCCCATCGCAAGCGCGGCTGACCCCTTGCAGACCGTCCGGTATGAGGTGTCCATCACCAATATGCCGGAAGGCCGATTGGACAGCATTCGGGTGGAGGACAACATTTATGACCGGGAGACGGGCAATCCCATGGGTGTGATCAAGGACGTTCAGGTGGAGGATTGCGAGATTTCCATGCTCAAGGTGGACGGAACCTACGTCATGGCACCCATTGAGGGGCGCTATAATGTAACGCTCACTGTGGAGGCTGAGGCCCTTCTGGATGAACGCGGTCATTATTATATCAACCGGTCCAATATCGTGGGCGTGGGCTGGTCCATGGACTTCTACACCAAGACAAGCCTCTTCGGCGGCACGATCACGGAGATGAAGTAAATGGGATATAAGATCCTGATGGCCACCATGGGACTGGATATCGGCGGTGCGGAGACCCACATAGTAGAGCTGTCAAAGCAGATGAAGGTGATGGGTCATGACGTGGTCGTGGTGTCCAACGGTGGCGTTTATGTCCCGGAGATCGAGGCTGCGGGCATTCGTCATTATGAAGCGCCTCTGCATCGGCGCAGCATCGGCTGCATGCGCCGTTCTCTGAGTGTGCTCAGAAAGGTCATCCGGCAGGAAAAACCGGATATCGTGCACGCTCACGCCCGTATTCCCGGCTTCCTGTGCGGAATTCTTCACAAGAGCATGGGCTTTCCCTTTGTTACTACGGCTCACTGGGTGTTCCAGACCGGAGGCGGTCTGCGCTATCTGACCAACTGGGGCCAGCGTACCATCGCTGTATCCGATGACATCAAGGCGTATCTGATCCGGGAGTACGGCGTGCCCGGGGAACAGATCTCTGTTACCATCAACGGCATTGACACAGACAAGTTCTCGCCGGAGGTGTCCGGAGCGAAGGTGCTGAGTGAGTTTGGTCTGGACGCAAATGCACCGGTGGTTTCTTACGTCAGCCGTATGGACGAGGACCGGGCGCTGGTGGCCCGGCAGCTCATCGAGATTGCTCCGGAACTGGACCGGCGTGTACCCGGTGTTCAGATGCTCATCGCCGGGGGCGGAAATGTGTTTGATGAACTGAACGCAATGGCCGCTCAGGTAAATGAAACGCTGGGCCGCAGAATGATTGCCATGACCGGACCCCGCACCGATATCAACGAGATCGTGGCGGCAGGAGATATGTTTGTGGGCGTGTCCCGGGCGGCGCTGGAGGCTATGGCCGCGGCCAAACCCGTTATTGTGGCGGGGAACGAGGGCTATCAGGGTCTTTTCGGCCCGGACAAGCTGGAGGAGGCCCGGTTGGGCAACTTCTGCTGCCGGGGACTGGAACTGTCCACCACCCAGCGGCTGCTGGAGGATGTGACCACAGTGCTGAACCTGCCCAAGGAACGCAGGAATGGACTGGGTGCCTATGGCCGTCAGGTTATTTTCGATTACTACTCTGTGCGCCGCATGGCACAGGACTGTCTGGATATGTATGCGAAGGCTCGCCATCGTATCTGTAATGTGCTCATGAGCGGATATTACGGATTTTCCAATGCAGGGGATGATGCCATCCTTCAGTCCATCCACGAAAACCTTGTTTCTGCCAGTGAGGAGATCGCGGTTACTGTGCTGTCTAATGACCCGAAACAGACCCGAGAGCGCTACGGGTTGGACGCAGTGCCCCGGTTCAATCTGCCTGCCGTGTGGCGGGCGGTGAGCCGTTGTGATGTGTTGCTGTCCGGCGGTGGCAGCCTGCTGCAGGACCGCACATCCACCCGTTCTCTGCTGTATTATCTGTCGCTGATGTGGCTGGCGCGGAAAAAAAGGAAGAAGGTCGTGCTCTATGCAAACGGCATTGGCCCCGTGACCCGACCCGCCAATCGCCGTCGGGTGAAGCGGGCGGTGGAGCAGGCAGATCTTGTGACCCTGCGAGACCACAGTTCTGCTGAGGAACTGCGGGAGATGGGGGTGGAACGGGAAGACCTGTACATCACCGCAGATCCGGTATTTACCATGGAGCGGGCAGAGCAGTGCCGGGTGGAGGAGATCCTTGAAAAAGCGGGAATCGTAAAGGGAAAAGACTTTGCGGTTGTTTCCGTGCGTGACTGGCCCGGAACAGGGATATTCCCACGGGAACTGGCCGGTGTGTGCGACCATTTGTATGAGAAATACGGGCTTGTGAGTCTGTTTGTCCTGATGCAGCCGGAACATGACCGGGCAGTCAGCCGGCAGGTACTTGACCAGATGACCGGTCCCGGTGTGCTTCTGGATCAGCCACTGACCCCTGCGGAGCTTATGGGGGTTATCGCCGGGGGAAAGCTGTGTCTTGCCATGCGTCTGCACACCCTTATTTTTGCCGCCCGTGCAGCCGTGCCGGTGGCAGGCCTTGTGTATGACCCCAAGGTGAGCAGCTATCTGGAAGAGCTGGATATGCCCTGTGCCGGTGAGGTGGAGTGCTTTGACGCCACCCGGGCTATCGCCTGTGTGGACGAACTTATGGGCGATTATGAGGACAGACGCGCGGACTTGAAAGAACGTTCCTGTCGGCTGAATGCCGCAGCGGGTGAGAATGAGCGGCTACTGCTGGAACTGCTGAAAAAGAACTGAAATAAAATGGACCCTGCAGCGTTGCTGCAGGGTCCATTTTATTGGGGCAGATGGAAAAAGGATGCATTGTTTTCTGATACGTTTTTTATAGCACTGTAAGCGAGCATTTCGTATTTGTGCAGCCAGTCCTGCTGTTCCGGAGAGAGTTGGTCAAAATCTTTTACAACAGTACCGTCTGCGGTAATATAGCCTACGGGAGTGATTACAGGAATGCGGTCGTGCAGGTCGGACAGGAAGTTCATCCAGCCTGTCAGGGGCAGTCCTGCCGTTTTAGCGGTGAGCATACCCAGAAAGTTGGAACTGATGACAACATTTTGCTGCTCCGGAATGTCATAGTTGGCCCAGAGGAAGAATGGCACGGCGTATTGCTTCAGAATTTCTTCCGTGGTGCGCTCGTTCAGCTTTTTGTCGTACAGGGCTTCGTAGAACTCATTGGACAGGGAAGGTTGGTGATCTCCGAAAAAGACGATGAGTGTCGGTTCGTTCACCTGTTCATAGTGGGCAATCAGCTCTGACAGGGCGTTGTCACTGACTTTCATCAGGCAGAAGTACTGCTGGGCTTTTGGATCGGCCTTGTCCAGCTCCTCCGACAGGGTAATGGATTTGGGCAGATTGCTCCAGCCCTGAGCATAGCCGGAGTGGTTTTGCATGGTGACATTAAAAATGAAATTGGGTTTACTCGCTGTCCGGGACGTGAGATCGTAGAGTATTTCGTAATTGCGCTGATCAGAAATATAGCGGCGCACATACCGGGGAGAGGTTACATCTGTGTTGTAAAGCTGGGTGTCAAAGTCCAGATAATCGTAGACGATGGGCCTGTTCCAACCTGTGGAATGATACGGATGGAAGGCAGTGGAAGAGAAGCCGCTGCTTGCGGCCAGAGTGGACAGACTGGGCATGTCCTTATTCATGTAAAGTTGATAAGCTACACAGTGAGGAGGCAGAAAAGAGTTGGAAAGACCGGTAAGAAATTCGTACTCCACACTGGCAGTGCCGCCGCCGGTGACCGGGGGATACATCAGACCCTTGATGGTGTTTTCCTCCATGGAGTGCAGGAATGGGGTGGGGTCCTCAGATACGTCCAGCGTATCGAAGATGGTCAGGTCACTGAAGGCCTCGTTCATCACTACAATGATGTTGGTTGGGTGGGTAACTGTTTCGTCAGCGAGGGTGGGGGAATACGCATCCATGATATCCAGTGCCGCCTGTTCGGACCAACCGGCGGGCTTTTCCAACCGGCTGTAACGCAGGGCCACAGTAAAATTCAGCAGGAAGCCGTTGGCCTGCGTGACCCACTGCTGGGTGTAGATATTCAGTGCCGGGAGCATGCCGGTGAAGAAAAAGGCATAGGTATAAGCGGCGGTGGACAGGGCCAACAGCAGGGACAGCAACCGGGGGGAGGAGTCGCGCTTTTTCTGGGCAGGGCAGATGAACAGCAAAAACAGGTAGGCGATGAGCAGGATAAGAGCGTGGTTGACATAAATATCGAAGGACAGATCAAAGCCGTCCAGCACGTTGGCGGCGGTACGCCATGCCTGCAGGTCTGCTGGAAAAATGATGCGCCCGCGAAAGCGCAGTACATAGTGGTTGACCAGTCCCACAGCGAAGCACAGCAGGGTGATGAACACTCCTGCTCTGCGCCTGCGGCCCAAAAGCAACCGGGCCAGGTAAAAGAGGATATAGTACCAGATCAGGTTGAAAAAGACCTGCCAGGGGGCGAAGTCTTCGATCAGGTCATTTTTATTCAGAAATTCCACCATGAAAAAGCAGAACCAGGGTCCCAGCAGATAGACTAGCCGACTGAGCCACTTACCTGGGTCATCTTTCGTGTTCTGCCACAGGCGGGGGAACGTATCGCCATATAACAATGCTTTCATAATGCCTCCCCAATGGGTTTATCCACGCATAAGCATACCCCTTTGATGTGCTGTTGACAAGAGGGAGATACCAGAACTAAACAAATAGACGGAAAATTGGCCGGACAGTCGCATAAATGGGTGAATATTTATCTATTGACTGTGAATAAAAAAAGAGGTATACTCTGTGGGTACATTGAGGATGGGTTTGACCCGTTCAAGTGAAAAGGAGAGTTTTATCATGAAAAAGTTTCTTGCTATGATGATGGCCCTGGCCATGGTTCTGGCTCTGGCGGCTTGCGGCAACAACGGCGGCGAGGCTTCTGTCAGCGGTTCCGGTGATGTTTCCGGTGAGATCGCTGTCACTTACACCACTGCCAACGAGGGCAAGCTGACCATGGCTACCAACGCTGCCTTCCCTCCCTACGAGTATGTTGAGGGCGGTAAGATTGTAGGTATCGACGCCGAGATCGCCGGTGCCATTGCCGAAAAGCTGGGTCTGGAGCTGCAGATCGACGACATGGAGTTCGACTCCATCATCGAGGCCGTCAAGGGCGGCAAGGCCGACATCGGTCTGGCCGGCATGACCGTGACCGACGAGCGCAAGGAAGCTGTTGACTTCACCGCCAGCTACGCTACCGGCGTGCAGGTGGTTATCGTGACCGAGGACAGCGCTATCACTTCCGTGGACGATCTGTTTGCTGAGGGTGCCAACACCACCATCGGCGTGCAGCGCAACACCACCGGCGACCTGTACACCACCTGGGACATCCAGGACGAGGGTCTGGGCAAGGTTGACCGCTACAGCAAGGGCGCTGACGCTGTGCAGGCTCTGAAGACCGGCAAGGTTGACTGCGTGGTCATCGACAACGAGCCCGCCAAGGCTTTTGTTAACGCCATCGAGGGCCTGAAGATCCTGGACACCGAGTACGCTGTTGAGGATTACGCCGGCGCCATGAGCAAGGACAACACTGCTCTGTACGAGGCTGTGAATGCCGCTCTGGAAGAGCTGATCGCCGACGGCACCGTCAAGGCTATCGTTGACAAGTACATCCCCGCCGAGTAATCAAAAGAGAAGATCGCTTGCACAAGGGGTCCAGTGAACTGGACCCCTTGTTTGCAGTAAGGAGATGAGTCTGCATGGGTCCCGGTCCTGCAAAACTTTGGCCAGAAGTGGCCCCTCAGTGGATCCTTGACCTGCCTGAATGGCTGGAAGGGTTCTGCTACGATATCTATAAGTGCTTTATTTTTGACAACCGCTATGAAATGTACATTGAGGGTCTGGGCAATACCCTGCTCATGACCTTCCTGGCCCTGCTCATCGGTGTAGCCCTTGGCGTGGTGGTGGCGCTGGTGCGCGTTACCTGGGACAAGAACGGCAGCCAGATGCGCGGCGTGAGCAAGTTTGTTCTTGCGGTATTCAATGCCATCTGCAAAGTCTATCTGACTGTCATCCGCGGCACCCCTGTGGTGGTCCAGCTGATGATCTGGTACTTCGTGGTCTTTGCATCCAGCCGCAACGGTCTGATGATCGGTGCCTTTGCCTTCGGTATCAACTCCGGCGCCTATGTGGCGGAGATCTTCCGCGGTGGCATCATGGCGGTGGATGCCGGTCAGATGGAGGCTGGCCGCTCTTTGGGCTTTGGCTATGTTTCCACCATGCGCCATATCATCCTGCCTCAGGCGTTCAAGGCTGTACTGCCTACGCTGGCCAACGAGTTTATCGTCCTGCTCAAGGAGACTGCCGTGGCCGGCTACGTCAGTGTGTGTGACCTGACCTACGCGGGCAACATCGTGGGCGGCAATGCCTTTGACTATCTGCTGCCCCTGCTGCTGACCGCAGTGATTTATCTGGTCATGGTCATGTTCTTCACCTATCTGGTAGGCAAACTGGAGAGGAGGTTGAGAAGCAGTGAGCGATAATGTTATCATCCGCGCTCAGGGCGTGAAAAAGTACTTCAAGGGTGATCAGATCAAGGCGCTGGACGGTATTTCTACCGACATCCGCAAGGGTGAAGTGGTGGTGGTCATCGGTCCCTCCGGTTCTGGTAAGTCCACCTTCCTGCGCTGTCTCAACCTGCTGGAAACGCCTACCGGCGGCAGCATCCTCTTCAACGGCGTGGATATCACCGACAAAAAGGTAAACATCAATATCCACCGCCAGAAGATGGGTATGGTGTTCCAGCACTTCAACCTGTTCCCCCACATGACCATCCTGCAGAACATGACCCTGGCCCCCACCTACCTACTGAAAAAGAGCAAGGCTGAGGCGGAGGAGAAGGCCATGGCCCTGCTGGAGCGTGTTGGTCTTGCCGACCGCGCCAATGCCTATCCCAGCCAGCTGTCCGGCGGCCAGAAGCAGCGCATCGCCATCGTGCGTGCCCTGTGCATGGAACCGGAGGTCATGCTCTTTGACGAGCCTACCTCTGCTCTTGACCCGGAAATGGTGGGCGAGGTGCTTGAGGTTATGAAGGATCTGGCCCGTGAGGGCATGACCATGGTGGTGGTCACCCACGAGATGGGCTTTGCCCGCGAGGTGGGCAGCCGGGTGCTGTTCATGGACGAAGGCAAGCTGGTGGAGGAGAACACCCCTGAGGAATTCTTCGCCAACCCCACCAACGAGCGTACCAAGCTGTTTTTGAGCAAAGTTCTGTAAGAACGACGGCCCGGATGCTGTGCATCCGGGCCGTTTTGTGATATAATGCCCCGGGGGTGAGGATGAGCATGGACCAACTTCGTATGGTGGACAGTTCCGCCGGTATCATTTCATACACGCTGACCCGCAAACGGGTCAAAAACTGGAACTTGCGTGTGCGGGACGGGCAGGTGTTTCTCTCTGTTCCCCTACGGGCAAGCGGGCGGCAGGCGGATGAGTTTATCCGTAGCCGCGGCAACTGGATCCTGCGTGCACTGGGACGACAGAACGGGGGAGAGAGGCTCATCACAGAGGAACTGCCCCGGGAAATGTGTATGGAGCGACTGAGCACGGCACTGGAGCGAGTCTATCCTCTGGCTGCAGCACTGGGCGTATCAAAACCACAACTGCGCCTGCGCAGGATGAAAAGCCAGTGGGGCAACTGCCACTACCGGCAGGGATATATTACTCTGAACACGGTACTTGCCTCCTGTCCGGAAGAACTGCAGGACTATGTTGCCTTGCATGAACTGGTACATTTTCTACACCCGGACCATGGATGCGGCTTTTATGCCACTATGGACGCACTGATGCCGGACTGGAAGGGACGTCGCAGAGCGCTGAAAAGCTATCGACTTTGAGAAGGGTTGGCACTCTACAAAGTGGAGTGCTAAATTTACAATTTATACACAACTTTCTTCTGCCGCGGGGGTATAATAGCGTCAAACTAAAGCGTGCCCATGGCGGAAGGTTTTCTTTTGTCAAGTTTTTCAGCAAACCCTCTTGCATTCAGGAGGGATTTGTTTTACACTTGGACTA
Source organism: Oscillospiraceae bacterium (assembly GCA_015068065.1). Taxonomy (GTDB): domain Bacteria; phylum Bacillota; class Clostridia; order Oscillospirales; family Oscillospiraceae; genus Lawsonibacter. Next base: position 17,108 of record SVLE01000036.1, read on the forward strand.
GCACTTGTGGACTGTGAGTGCTAATAAGAGCGGGGCTCCGCCTGGTGGCAAGAAGGAGTGGATGATATGAATATGAACCGATTTACCCGGAAGTCTCTGGCGGCTATGCAGGCGGCTCAGAGCATTGCACTGGAATACGGAAATCAGCAGATCGAGCAGGCACATCTGCTATATGCACTTGTGTCGGATGAAGAGGGGTTGGTGCCCCAGCTGCTCACCGCCATGGGCATGACACTGCCCAGCTTTCAGGCCGCAGCAAAGGCGCAGGTGGAGAAGCTGCCACGCGTATCCGGCGCTGGGCGGGAGGCGGATAAGGTCTATATTACGGCGGACGTAGACAAGGCGCTTCAAGGGGCGGAGCATGTGGCCGCCTCCATGAAGGATGAGTATATTTCCGTCGAGCATTTGCTTTTGGGGCTGCTGGACAATGCAGACAGCGCCCTGAAGGAACTGTTTCGCACTTATAACGTCAGCCGGGAACAGGTGATGCAGGCCCTGGCCAACGTACGGGGCAATCAGCGGGTGACCAGCGATGACCCGGAGGAGACCTACGACGCTCTGAAAAAATACGGTACCGACCTTGTGGAGCGGGCCCGGCAGAACAAGCTGGACCCAGTCATTGGCAGGGATGACGAGATTCGTAATGTGGTTCGCATCCTCAGCCGCAAAAGCAAAAATAACCCTGTGCTCATTGGAGAGCCCGGCGTGGGCAAGACTGCCATTGCAGAGGGATTGGCCCAGCGCATCGTCAAGGGTGATGTCCCCGTCAGCCTGAAGGACAAGACGGTGTTCTCGCTGGATATGGGCAGTCTGGTGGCGGGCGCAAAGTACCGGGGGGAATTTGAAGAACGGCTCAAGGCGGTGCTCAACGAGGTGCGCAGAAGTGAGGGGCGCATCATTCTCTTCATCGACGAGCTGCATACTATTGTGGGCGCGGGCAAGACAGAGGGGAGCATGGATGCGGGCAATCTGCTTAAGCCCATGCTGGCCCGGGGCGAGCTGCACTGTATCGGTGCTACCACCCTGAACGAGTACCGGCAATATATTGAAAAAGACAATTCCGTTTTTAAGAAATTCTTTGATACCCACATCCGTACTCGGCGGAGCTATACTTCTTATCGTGGCAGCTATATTCAAAGCAATAACCGGTGACGTTATGT